>JADLDX010000809.1 GCA_020846515.1 Pirellulaceae bacterium | reverse complement strand
CTTCCCTTGTCGCAATCCGCCGTTGTTGAAACGATGGAGTTCGTCCAGCTCTATGCCTCGTTCGCTGACCTTACCAGCCAAAACGCGACCGCCCGAAGCTCCCAGATCGACGGCCAAGTACACTGGGTCATTATTGCTGCTCATCCGAATGGACTCTCCAAGGGGTGGCAAAAGGGTGATATTGCCCCTTTGCCCGATGATGAAGGATTTAATAGGGGTGGATTCTACGCCATTTTTTCGAGGCGTATAAGGATCATAACCACGAGTTGTCGACTTGTGGTCAATCGCGGCCATGTGTCACTATGCGCGAGGCCGTCGGCGGGTAAGATTTCTGCACCCTCAGCGATCAAACAATCAGCTTAGATGTTCTTTCACAGATCGGTCTCTCTTTCATGGAACGCCAGTTCGTTAACCTGCTGCAGCCGCGCGACTCGATAGACGAAATCTATCGCGTTGCCGACAAACAGCTTCGCGCCAACCGTCAAGGCAACGACTACATCCTCATTCAGCTCAATGATCGCACAGGGCAAATTAGCGGTTTGAGATGGAACGCTAGCCAAGCGCAATACGAGTCCTTTCAGCGTGGTGACTACCTGCGCATCATTGGTACGGCGCAATTGCACAATGGCAATATGCAAATCATTGTCCAGGATTTTGAGAACATCCCCCATGACGTCGTCAATGAAGCGGACTTTAGCGTCAACGATCCAGGGGAAGTGGAACGCAATTGGGAAGAACTCAGCAGTCGCCTGCGCGCTCTTCGCAACCCACATCTGTTGCGTTTAGTAAACCAGTACCTGAGCGACCCCGTCTTGAATGACAAACTGCGCCGCGCACCGGCCGGCATTAAGACTCATCATGCGTACGAAGGTGGACTACTGCGCCACCTGGTCGACCTGATGCGCGTGGCTACCGCGGTGGCTCCGGCTTATCCTCAACTGGATGCCGATATGCTGATCATGGGCGTGTTCTTGCATGACCTGGGCAAAATGGATGAACTGAGCTTCGATGGCGAGTTAACCTATTCCGACTCTGGCCAATTGATTGGCCATCTGGTTCAAGGTGTAGTTGATTTGCAACGACGTGCCGATAGCCTGGCCACTGCGACAGAAGGTCCCATTCCCGAAGAGTTACTTAATCGATTGTCGCATATGATCGTCAGTCATCATGGCTACCTGGAACACGGTAGCCCGAAAGTTCCAATGACACTGGAAGCCATCGTGCTGCACTACTTGGACGATATGGATGCCAAAGTCAATGCGGCCACCGAAGTTATCCGCGCCGATCGCAACTCCGATAGTCCGTGGACGAGCTTCCAAGCGATTTTAGGTCGCAAGCTGTACAAACCAAGCTGCCTCCAATAGCAGCACGGTGTGGGCCGAAAACCGTGGGCCGAAAACCGTGGGCTAGTGCCCTGCGGCTGATCAGCCGGTACGCGCTAGCGTCCGGTTAAGCCTGACCGGCCAGCGAGCCAAGATAACGTCGTACTTGGGCAATGGCCGACGCATCGACCTGGCGATAGGCACCGAACGCATCGCCAGCGTGGCTGTTGGCTAACGGCTGACGAAACGAACCATGCAACTCGCGGCAGCCGGCCTGCTCGATGATTTGCTGAGCATTGTGCACATTGACTCCGCCACCGGGCAGAATGGTGATCCGTCCGGCGGCCTGTTGGATCAAGCGCTTGATCGCGTTGGCATTGGAGCAGGCGTTGCCGGTGGCACCGCCGCTGGTAAGCACGCGCTGGAAACCGAGCGTTATCAACTGCTCCAGAGCGGCCATAGGGTCTACCACCAAATCAAATGCACGGTGCATGACCAGTTGAACATTGGGCCTGGTCATCTCGGCGATCGCCGTTAACAACGCATTATCCAAGTGTCCCGACGGCGTTAAGGCTCCCACGGCTATCGCCGAGACATTCAATCGCAACATCTGCTCGACCGTAGCCAACGTCAGCGCACGATCGGCAGCATCGTAAACAAAACCTCCAGTTCGAGGTCGAACCAGCACGACAACTGGACATGTTGTTTGCTGCATGACCGCTTGAATGAACGCGTGACAGGGCGTCACGCCCCCTACGTCCAGCGCCGAGCACAATTCCAAGCGTTGGGCGCCTGCCTGCGCCGCCTCGCGGGCTGCCAGCAGGCTATCGACGCACACTTCTAACATGGCACAGCTCTCTCCAATTCGGCATTCAGAATATCCCAGAAGAACCCAGACTAACGCCGACTAACGCTTATGGGTTGATTGTCCCATCTCTCGCAACCATGGTCGACATTCCTCCATCGCCGACTCGAGCAGCGATTGTGGTTGATAGCCCAACAACCGACGGGCTTTATCAATGGAAAAGTAATGATCCAGGGCGAGTTGAGCGGCTACAAAGCGCGTCATACGGGGCTCCGATCGAATGCGACAGATAGAGTGCAGAGCCTCCAACAACGCTCCAACACGATAGGCTGTACGGTAACCGATCGAGCCCGTTGGTATCGCCACGCCGGCCGTGTCCAGGATGCGAGAAATCCACTGCCAACAGCGCAGAGGCTGGCCGTCCGTAATAAAGAACGCTTGCGAGTTGACCGCCGCATCGCGCGCCAACAGTTTCTGCAATGCCAGCAGGTGTGCCGTGGCTGCGTTGTCGACATGCACGATATCGATTAGGTTCTCCCCCGTACCCACGCGTTTCAATTGCCTGGCCCGGGCGCGCTGGACAACGCGGGGCATGAGGTGGGGATCACCCTTTCCCCAAATCAAATGGGGCCGTAGCGAACAGGCCCACACGCTACCCGTACTGGCAGCCCTGAGGACGGCGGATTCGGCTAAGGCTTTTGTGTGGGGATAGTGGCACAACCATTTCTGAGGATAGGGCGTGGTTTCGTCGATGCCTGATTGATGCACAGCCGCGAAGGTAACGCTAGGACTGCTGGTCAAGACAATCGTCCGGCAGTTCGTCCTCACGGCCGCTTCCAGGATGTGACTAGTACCCATGGTGTTCGTGCGATAGTAATCTTCCCAAGGTCCCCACACGCCGGCCAAGGCCGCCGTATGAATCACAGCATCGCAACCTTCAACAGCCGCTAAAACTGCCTGTCGGTCCGTGATCGAGCCGACGAATGGCTCGACCCCAGCCTGGACTAAATGGGGATAACTACTACGGGCCAGTCCGCGCACGGCGTAACCGGCCGCCAAGAGTAGACGGACGATGGCTTGCCCCAAAAAGCCGCCATAACCGGTGACGAGGACGGTCGCCATATCAAGATTGGTCCGCTGAATGCAAAGTGGGGGAAAAAATGTTGGCAAAAAACAAGGGCGTAAAAGAACCCCAACCTATCCAGGTGCGTCCAATTCTTACGGAATTTGAGGCCGCCGGAAAAGGAATTCGAGCTTATGCTCGCAGGTTGGGTTGTTTTTTCTACCTTCCTGCGGTTGCCGAATTATCCTACATAGGCACAATAGCGAACGACTTGGTGAGGGGCTGCGTAGAGTAAAGATAGCGAGCCCACTAACTTCATTGCTGATCCCGAACGGTTCCGAGCGTCGAAAAGAGAATTTTTTTCGGTTCGGCCCAAACCCGAATAGCGAGCGGTGAGAGCCGCTGGCCGGCAGCAGGTGCGAAGATGAACGAAAACTTTCGATCAACGACAACCGTCAAACGCTACACCGTGGCAGAAGCCAATGCCATGTTGCCGCTGTTGCGTTCGATCGTTTCGGACATTTGCGAAGTCTTCCGCAACGTGACCGGCCGTCGCGTTGATCTGCATCGCTTGTTGCGTCAGCGAGAGCGAGGCTCTGGCCAGCAGTATGACGACGAGGTGGCAGAGACCCGCGCGGACTTGCAAGAAGAATATGACAAGATCTGGAAGTATCGCGAAGAGTTAGAAGCACTAGGGGTCATACTTCGCCAACCCGAACAGGGTGCCATTGAGTTTCCCGCCCGCGTCAGCGGTCGTGAAGCGTATCTATCTTGGCAATTGGGCGAAGAAGAAGTCCGCTACTGGCGCGAAGAGGATGCTCCTTGGACCGCGCGCAAGCTGATCTCGCTCAGCGAACAATCGTAGAAGCCTATCGTAGACGCCTTGACCGCTGGTCCAAACGGGGTTGAACCGGTTTAGCTGCATGGGCAACGCCCTGCGCACGTAAGAGTCTGCCGCCCAAAGCATGATCAGTGAATCCATGCTCTGGTACCTTACTCGGGCACGTTGCTCGGGCACCTTACTCGGGCCGTACGCGAGCCTGTGGCCGCTCGGTTGAGCGAGGGCTGCGCGGTCTGTTCTGACTTGCTAAAATGTTCGGCACCCATCCCATCCCCCGAGCATTTGAGCATCAGGCATTTTCCATGGCAGCTATCTTAGCCCTCGATCAAGGTACGACCAGTTCACGAGCTCTGATCTTTGATCGCACGGCCAATATCTTGGCCGTGGCTCAGCAGGAGTTTAAGCAGTACTATCCACAACCGGGCTGGGTGGAGCACGATCCGCAGGAGATCTGGGAATCTCAGTTGGCCACGGCCCGCGATGCGTTGGCCAAGTCGAAGTTATCGTTCAGCGATATTGCGGCCATCGGTATCACCAATCAACGTGAGACGACGCTGGTCTGGGATCGTAAAACAGGCGAGCCGATTGCCAAGGCCATCGTCTGGCAAGATAGACGAACCGCCGCCTTCTGCGAGGAACTGGCTCGAGCAGGCCATGCTGACTTAATCCAGCAGAAGACTGGCCTGATCATTGACGCCTATTTTTCTGGTAGCAAGGTACGTTG
>JADLDX010000808.1 GCA_020846515.1 Pirellulaceae bacterium | reverse complement strand
TGGTAAAACGGACTCGTCTGTGCGGCGCGGGCGCCCTCCCCGAAAAACTACGCTGAAGGCGTGTTTTTCGACCCTCCCGCTGCTACGCAGCGAGAGGTTTAGTTCGGCGGGACGCATGACTGACTTGCCACGCCTTTGGAGTGGCAGGTTTACCCATATTGACCACGCGAGGTACGGTCCTAGAATGTTACCTCCTCGGACTTTTATGGAAATCTATAGGGTCGATATTTATGGATGGTCAAGCTTCGACGAATGCCCCTGAACCTGGCGCACTATCGTCCCCTCCTTCCAGTGCACTGGCCGTGGAGCATACTGCAGGTAAGGGAACACTACCTGCACACGCCGTAAAGATCGTGCGTATAGTAGAAATTGTTGGACAAACGATCAGGTGGGGAATATTCTGCGGAACTGGCCTGATCGCATGGCAAGCTGTCGTCCGTGGTTGGCCGGCGATGAACAAACAGCCTTTAGCCTGGTGGCAAACTCCGTTGACGGCCGTAGTGTTGACGGCCGTGTTAGCTAGCTTGGTTGTAACTGTGCTGGGTATTTTACTGATGCGTCAAGGCAAATCCGCCCCTCGCCAAGCCAGCGATGAGGCCCCAATTAAACTGACCGAATTGCCTTTCGGACAATCACTTAAAGCCACAGACATAAACGATAGCGAGATTAGCTAAGGAGGGTTCTATGTCGAACTGGATTTATTTTAACTTGGTGTTGTCGTTTCTCGTGTTCACTCTGTTTTACGCGATGTGGTGCTTCGTCCGAACGCATCTATTGAACTTGCGGCTGCGTTTGCACTACGATGCGTTTGAGGCGGCGATTGTCGCTGCTATTCGGAAAGATCCCTCGATACACGATGATGTCTATAAAGAAGGGATCGTGGCCAAAGTTTTGGAGCAGCAATATGATTGTTTTCAAACAGCCTCTAGGCTAAACGCTTTCAGTGTCTCGTTTTTCCACGGTTATGACTTAAATGCCGTCGTAACGTCGCATGTGCCTGTAAGCTCGTTGGAAATCGTCAATCATGCGTTAAACCAACTCAGGGTCGAGAAGTGCCAAGCGATTGAGTTTTATATTCGATACTGTAGGTTATCGGGATATCTGTGGACGTTAATGGCCTGGCTGCGAGGCTTGAAAATAGAAGACCTACGCCAAGATCTATCGGAAGTTCTCGAGTTTCTGTTACAGCCCGAGGTGGCCACTCACTTTAGAAAGGCTGCTACCCGGGTCGATCTCGCCTACTTTTATTCAAAACGATAACTCGGGCAGTGGGTTTGCGAAATTGGCGACAACTGTCACAATCGTTAGTTTGATGTCGGCCCACTCTTGGAAAGGCACTAATGGCTGCGCGGGCCAGATCCGATGCAACGGAAACCAAGACGCTTGCTTCTGCTTCCCAGAGTCTGGGATTGATTAGCGAAACGGCGCTGCGAGCTGTCCGCTTAACCGAAATTGCCGGTCAGACCATCCGATGGGCCGTCTTCTGCATAGCCACGAGCCTGGCTGTCAATACAATCGTCGGCGGCTGGGAGCAGATGCACAGTCAGACCAGTGCTTGGTGGCAGTCTCCGTTTCTGGCCATTCTTGCGGCCACGCTACCAGCAGCAGTGATTTTCCTCAGCCTAGCCTTCATTTTGGCTTACCGACATCGGCCCCCACGCCCAACGGTTGGGAGCCAGTTGGAGAGTATAACTGGTCCGCCCGCCATGAGACCCAAGCGATTGTTTACACCGGCCCCGAACGCCGAAGAGCCCGACGAAATTCGTTCTCTACCAACTGCCTCGGAGCTGCCATCTGGTGCGCCTTTTGGCCTTGCCACAACTAAAGAAATTGCCGCGTTGGAACTTGGGGAAAGTGTCTACCGATTGCTTAAGCCTTGTCGCTTGACAGTTGCCCAGCCAAGCCAGGAGTGGATTGCCACTCTGGATGGCCTATCGGATTCAAGATTTCGCGGGGTCGCACTAACTGGTCCCAAAGAAGCAGAGAGACTGCTGCTGCTGCTGTCCATCCATCGCGAGTTTCAGCGCCTGTACTTGCTGCGTCCGATGCAACATGACGCCCAGAGTTTGAAACTATGGTCGCAGCTACAAGCCTGCATCGATGTGGATGCCTACAAACGCAATAGGCAGGTGCCTCTGTTTGTGAAAGGCGTAGTCATGTCGATAGACCAAGAGAGAATTACTTTCCAGTGGATTGGCGGCGACCTTGTGTCGCTGGACAGCGAGATGCTGCGCGATCACTGGTTTGAACTCAAGGTCGGCGATTGCTTCGAGGCTGTGCTCTGGCGGAACGCTGGCCAGCCCAACGTTATGGCAAAGGCTGAGTTTGTCCGCCATGTTCCTCGGAGTTCATCATGGAACGCCGAGAGTTTGAACGAGTGGCTCGACAGCCTGCCCGCAGCGCAACTTCCGCCTCGCCAGCAATCGTAATCCATTCAACGCGATCGATTCAAAGTGATCCATTCGAGGTGGTCGATTCATGGAACAGAGCCGAGCACTTGCGGAAGTATACTTCTTGGATGTTGGGCAGGGAGCGAGCCAAGTTTTGCTTTTCCATGATTCCAGTTTGGTCTCATCGATTGTGGAAAGTCCGCCTCCGCCGCACTTGCGCTGCTTTCAAATCTTTCTTTCTCCAAGATAAAGGCCATCGTTGTATCGCACTGGCATGCGGATCATGTAGGTGGACTGATTGGCATTTTGAATCAATATCCAAACCAAATCGGTGCAGTGCACTTTCCGCAGACTCGACCGGCGGAGGAGTTGGTGGACCTGGCGATCTTTCAGGAATTGCAGGACTTCCGTGAGAAGCACCCGGAAACCAAATTCGATTACTTGAACTCCGCCGGTCGGGATCCATCAATCCACCGAGTAGGTGACGACCATGAACTGGCCGAACTATCGTGCATCTTTCCAAGCCTTTTTGATGCCATAGGGCTTCAGCTGAGTCGCGATGAAAATGCTGGCAGTGGCGTTTTGCTGTTGGAATGTGGCTTTAACAAGGTGCTGTTTCCCGGCGACGTGGGCTCTATTGGACTTGAAGCCATTCACAGAGATAAAGCCAAGAGCGAAATTTTGAATTGCACGATTAGTGCGGCACCACATCACACCGGTACATTGGGTCGCTCACGCAGCGCGTTTGATGGATTCCAAAATGCTTATGAATGGATGTATGCATCCATCCTCAGGCCAGAACTAGTCGTCGTGAGCGTGGGCACCAAGAACAACCATGACCACCCCAATGAAAAGCACCTCCAGGCGGCGAGATCACGCGGTGTTAGGGTTATTTGCACACAGATTACTAGTCGTTGCTTGTCCGATCCAGTAAGCGTTGCGCCCGCACTTGTCAGTAGCTGTCCGTCTCATTCCGCTTGTGTCATGGGCAGCGGCATCGGCTGCGCTGGCACAATACAGGTAAATCTTTATCGTGACCGCTACACAGTTGAGCGGTGGGACGAGCATCAGCGCGCGGTTGATCAGTTAGAGGCAATTGGTACACCCCTTTGTCGAAAACCGCTCCCAGCTAAGGCGGTTCCTCCTGCTGCGCAGCAGCAGAACTAACCCTCCCAAGCGCAGCTTACGGAGGGTCGAAAAACACGCGTTTAGCGTAGCTTTTCGAGGATGGGGCGTGCGCCGCAGAGACGAGCTCGGAGCGGATAGCTTCATGCTTGGTTAGCGATGGAGCCAGCCCTCCCCGAATCTTAGCTGGCGCTAGATTCGACCCTCCCGCTGCAATG
>JADLDX010000807.1 GCA_020846515.1 Pirellulaceae bacterium | reverse complement strand
GACGAAAGCGACGAGTTGGTCTCGAACACGCAGTCCGTCGGTCGTTGGCGAATCTGCTCGTACCAATCCGCGACGATTTCGGGCGGTGGTTGACCAAAGGTGTCCAGGAGCTGACGTATCGTGGGCATGCTCTTACCCAATGCTGTCTTTGAATCATGCTGTCTATGAATCGAAGCGGTCGCCCCTGCCGCGAGTAATTGGCCAGCGGGGACCAAGCGTTCCGATAACGCCCGACTTCTGACTTAGTATAGAGGGCCGACAAGGGGAAGAATCGCGCAGATGCTCTTGACGACCGCAGGATTCTACTGTGGAGCGCGGATGGTCGTTTGGACCGCCGGTTTAAAATTTGGTGGCTGGTGAAGTATCAGCCGGTCGAGCCGCGCAGTCGTTTCACCACAACTCCTTACGCGACAACACCTTAAGAAAAACGCCCCCATCGAGAGAGGTAGGGTTGAGCCGAACGGCCGACATTTTTTCCACGGAACTGGGCTGGCGTGATTGAAGATTTTGAGCGACGCTACCGAGAGGAAATCTTCATAAGCTCCGCCCGGCGCGGCTCTTTCGTCACTCCTCGATCCTTGCATGGTCCAGTCCGTGTTTGACACTCAAGCTAGCAAACCTACAATCGCCCAGACCCAAGTGGGACCAGTGGAACCAAAACTGGCTCCTTGGGTAATCAGCCGATGGATTGCAGCGCCAGGATTTGTGGCCCTTTTTTTGTGCGATGCAATCGATCGATGCGCGGGGCAGGGTGTGCCCCGTGGTCTACCAGGAACCAAGGCTGCGCGATTGATCGCGCTGCGTGACCGATAGGAGTGCGCGCCCAGCATGGCACAAGATGTGAACCAGAGCGAAATGGATGTCGCTTCGCAAGTGCGGTCGGCTCTGGTGGCACGGATTAGCCAAGAGCGTTACGAACTATGGATGCCCGAGGATTCTCTGTGGCAGTGGGCTGATGGTGTATTAACCATCGCCTGCAGCAACGACTTCTCCCGCCAAATCGCCAAGCGCATGTTGCACGATGAACTGAAGGAAACTTTAGTCTCACTGGTCGGCAACTCGGCTGGACTGGTTTGGAGTGTGATGGAAGAGAGTGCTGAGGATCTAATCAGCACCCGTGTGAACGAGGCAGACGCAGGTGCTGGCCACGCAGGTGCTGGCCACGCAGGTGCTGGCCACGCAGGTAGTGAACTTCTGTGCGCTACTGCTACGGCGACTACGACTACGACTACGACCAGCGTCAACTTGATGACCGCAGGCTCGCTGTCCAGATCAGCATTGCCGGCGACGGTTACTTCGGCGTGTGCACCGCTGGCACCTGAGTCAACTTCCCAGGATCCATTAATCCTGTCAGGTAATTTTGCCGGTCAGAGCAAACGTGCCAACAAAGACCATCGCGATGGTCCCGCTGCCGATGAACCAAGCGCGCGCCAGCAGATCGATTATTGGTCCGAGTTCATACCTGGTTCGTCAAACCAGATGGCTTGGAATGCAATCAACATGATCGTGAGCGATCCGGGCAGCATGACACCTGCTCTACTGCATGGTCCCTTTGGAGTTGGCAAGTCCCATCTGGCCACCGCGCTGGCGCAGCGACTGCGCATGCATCGGCGTCAGCGTCGCGTACTACATATCACCTCAGAACAATTCACCAACGACTTTACCGAAGCCATTCGCGGTAGCGGGTTGCCGATCATGCGTCGCAAGTACCGTGATGTCGACACACTGATTCTGGACGACCTCCAGTTTTTGTTAGGCAAGAAAGCCACCATCGGTGAACTGCGACACACACTAGATAATTTACTGAAGTCCGGTCGACAAATTGTCTTCCTGGCAGATCGATCGTTGGGTGATCTGGAAGGTTTGGGAGCTGAGTTTATTGGCCGGTTGCGTGGCGGTTTGGTAACGCCGTTGTTGCCGCTGGACGAGGTCACACGTTTTGAAATGCTCAAACGCGATTTGCGCCTATGCGAAGTAGCCTTGTCGGACAACATCATTTTGCAGATTGCTGCACGAGCGATCGGTGATGGACGTTTGTTAAAAGGCATCGTCAAACGACTCATGGCCACTTCGTATATCAATGAGCATCCGCTCACTTGGGACGAATGTTGGAACGCCATTTACGATTTGATTCAAGCCACGCAACCCATCGTGCGTTTGGGCGATATTGAGCGCGTCGTCTGCGAAGTGTTTGGATTGGAACCGCTGAGTCTTCAATCCGATCGCAAGACTCGGCAAGTCAGCCAACCTCGCATGTTGGCCATGTTCCTGGCTCGCAAATACACGCCGGCTGCGTATCAAGAGATTGGTGAATACTTTGGCAATCGCCGACATAGCACGGTTATCTCAGCCGAGAAGACCGTCGGCGGCTGGCTGGAAGAAAATGCCAAGCTTCAATTGCCGCGCGGCACCTTAGGCATTCGCGATGCCATGCGTCATGTCGAAGCCAACCTGCATGTCGGCTAGTGTGCCTGATCAGCCGTTGGGCGCTAGCCCACGGTTTCTTCTCTGCGATGAACCCAACCGGACCCAACCGGACTCAACCGGACGCTAGCGCGTTCCGGCTGATCAGCCGCCGGGCGCTAGCCCACGGTTTCTTCGCTGCGACGAACCAACCGGACGCTAGCGCGCTTGCGGCTGATCAGCCGCTGGGCGCTAGCCCACGGTTTTCCGCACTGAACCGGACTACTCGCATTCGGCCCAATTGCTACCGCATTTGATGTCGACCTTTAGTGGCACGGCCAACTGAATGACGCGCGTCATCTCCTCGCGCACCAAGGCCTCCAGCGCCTGGGCATCCTCAGGTGCAACTTCAAAGATCAGCTCGTCATGTATCTGCAGTAGCAGGTTGGCTTGCAAGCCCGACGACTTCAATCGACGCCACACATGGATCATGGCCAGCTTGATCAAGTCGGCCGCGGTACCTTGAATCACCGTGTTGACGGCAATCCGCTCGGGCTCGATCAATACGCGGCGTTTAGCTTCGGACAGTTCCCGAAAATTGCGGACTCCTTTGACCTGTCGTCGCCGCCCGAGCAGAGTTGACACCCAGCCCTGCGTGCGACATTGGCTGAGCGTCTCGACGATGAACTCCCGAACACCCGGCAACCCGGCAAAGTAGGCATCGATAAACAGGGCTGCTTCGTCTTTCGATATCTTCAGCGCCTTGGCCAATCCAAATGGGCTCTGACCATAGATGATCCCAAAGTTGATGGCTTTCGCGCTGCGCCGCTGCGCCGAAGTGACTTCGTCAAGCGGCACACTATATACCTGAGCCGCGACCTGCGCGTGAATGTCTCGGTCGTTTTCGAATGCTGCGATCAAATTCGCATCGCGACAATAATGGGCCAGCACCCGTAATTCGATCTGCGAATAATCGGCTGCCATTAACATCCAAGTGTCATTGCCCGCGCAGAATGCCGACCGGATATGTCGTCCTTCTTCGGTACGAATCGGAATGTTTTGCAAGTTCGGATCACTACTGCTCAAACGCCCCGTAGCCGCCACGTCCTGTCGGAACGACGTATGAATGCGACCGGTGCGGGCCGAGATCAACTTGGGCAGCGCATCAATGTACGTCCCTTTCAACTTGGTCAATTGCCGATACTCGATCAGTTGGCTGGCGATCTCGTGCTCAGACAATTCTTGCAACACCTCTACATCGGTACTCGGGCCCGACGTCGTGCGTTTGATTACCGGCAAGCCCAACTTGTCAAACAGTATGGCCGCCAGTTGTTTCGGCGAATCCGGATTAAACTCTTCGCCTGCCAGAGAAACAATGCGTGCCCGCAAGTCGGCGATGCGCGCATCAAAACGCCCACTCATCGCGCTCAGTTTCTCTGGCAATACTCGTATGCCCCGATACTCCATATCTGCCAGGACTTCGACTAGCGGCATCTCGACTCGATCGAATAGCTCTTTCAGTTGCAGAGCCTGCAATTCCGTCAGCAACGGATCGGTCAATCGCCACGGCACATCTGCATCTTCGCTGGCATATTCACTAATCAATTTCAGATCGACTTGATCCATGCACATCTGATGGCGTCCGCTGCCGATCAGATGGGTGATGGGAATCGTATTGTGCTTCAAACGTCGCTTGGCGATATCGTCCAAGGAATGATTGCGTTGGCCTGGATCGAGCAGATAGTCGGCGACCATCGTATCGCACAGCAACCCAGCCACCTCCAAGTTTTGACCGCGCATGACTATCAAATCGAATTTGATGTTCTGGCCAACTTTGTGAATTAAAGGATCAGCCATCACCGGCGCGATGGCGGCGTTGACCTCCTCCAGCGGCAAGATCTCCTCATGCCCGGGAGCTCGCAGCGGGATGTAGGCCGCCTGACCGCACCCCCAGGCGAACGAGTAACCCACTGGCAGGCTATCTCGAGCGTGGGTCGATGTGGTTTCTGTATCAAATGCAATCACCGCCGCCCTCTGAAGCTGCTCGACCAATTCGCGCAACTGATCACGAGTCGTAATGCATCGATAGTTGGTTAGCCAAGCCACCGGAGCTGGTTCGGGCACGGGGTCCTTACCTAATAAGCGCTCGGATAACTTGCGCAGGCCCAGTTCCTTGAACAGTTCATCGAGCACCGCTACATCTTTGCGGCTAAAGTTGGCACTGCCCCAGTCCAATTCCAACGGCACATCGCTACGCAGTCGCACCAGTTCACGAGAGAGCAACGCCTGATCGCGGTAAGTCCGCAAATTCTCTTGCCGCTTCTGACCACTGACCTTATCGGCGTTGGCCAAAACATTTTCGAGTGACCCAAATTGATTGAGCAGTTGCTCAGCCAGCTTGGGACCGACCAGCGGCACGCCAGGAATGTTGTCCACAGAGTCGCCGACTAGGGACTGAAAATCGACGACCTGATCGGGACGGATCCCCCAAGCGGCCCGTAACTCTTCAAAACCAAACATCTCGTCTTTGCGAATGTTGTAGATCGTCACGCGCTCGGTAATCAATTGTCGACAATCTTTGTCGGCGGTCACCAGGATACATCGCCCATTACTGGACTCGATCTGCGCGGCAAGTGTGGCCAGCACATCATCGGCTTCAAACCCCGGCACGCCGATCAGCCCCACGCCTAAGGCTTCTAAACCTCGACGTATCAGCGGAATTTGCAATCGTAATTCGTCGGGCATCGGCTCGCGGTGAGCTTTGTAAGCTTCGTAAATTTCACTTCGAAACGTGGCTTCTGACAGGTCAAAAGCGCACCACATAAAAGATGGCTGAAGGCGTTTGCGCAGGTCGGCCACATCGCGCAGGAAACCGAACACCGTCGAAACGGGAAAACCCGATGGGGAACTCATCGGTGCCATCGCGTGAAATAGTTGATATATCAACGAATGCGAATCGATAACCACCACCGTCTGGCCAGCCAGGTCCGGCGTGACACCCGGAGGCGGCGAATAGGCCGGAACTGGCCAAGTATCGATGGCCGCCATGTCGCGCTGCTCCGACAAACCAGCTTCTCGCTGGGGCGACGAACTCCAATTCGGGGCCGGCGTCCGCACCGACGCAGCTCTCACGGCCTGGCTGGCGGGCACTCCCACATCCTCTGCAGGTGTGACGGCTCCCTCCGCTCCTTTGTTAATACCTACCGACCTCGGAACCGACTTGGCTCGTTTTTTGGATGGACGTTCCGGTTCCGGCTCGAATCCTTCGAGCATGGGTTGATATTCTGGCATGGCTACCTCTTCCATGGCGAACGGCTGGTCAATGGCGGTCTTCGGCGCAGCATGCTGGGCGGCCAAACACGTGCAAAAGGTGGCACAACCACCCTTCAGGTGCAAACTCGCGAGGGAATCAAGTGGGCAAATGTAGGTGGCCCCATCCTGCAATTTTCCCCTGGCTGCTTGGATTGGGAAGGACAATAGACT
>JADLDX010000806.1 GCA_020846515.1 Pirellulaceae bacterium | reverse complement strand
GCAATCCGGATGGCGCCTACGTCAACTGGACAGTGCACGATAGCGTCGCGGTATTTCCTTGGGTCGAAAGTGTGTTTCCACAAAAGTCATACGCGCGCATCACCTTTCGCGAGGACAACGTGGGCGCAGTGATGGCCGGGACGACGTCAGTGATAACCGACCAATTGGCGTATGTGGCCCGCATCAATCGCTCCACAGGCTTTGCGCCCACGGATTGGGTAGCCGGCAATACGGTCGAGATAGACAACGGAGTTGGTAATCCGCCTTCATGGAGTTTCCAACTGCAGCACGGTGTCTTCGGTACGCCGCGCCCGTATGCCTATGGTGGACGAGTCTTGGACCATGTGGGTTCGGAAAACTGGACAGGCAGTATCACAGGCTCCGTGTTTCGCGATGACAACGCCGATGGGGTCCAGCAACCAGGCGAATTGCCAGTTCCGGGTGCCAAGGTCCGTGCCACGGTGGTGGGTGATGTCAATGGTGGCGTAGATGTCGAACGCATCAACCCGGATACCTTCGCTCTGAACACCGACGTCAGCAATATATCGAGTAACGTAACCCTGGTCTCAGCCGGCAGCGATAATGTGCCTCAAGGGTTTAAGATCCGCGTGGTGCAACGCGCCTTTACCACAGGCGACCATATCTTTTCCCATGAAGGTGTGGGCTTTTTCAACAACGACCGCCGCATGCGCATGGATTTTTACGCTCCCGCTCAAGGTGTGAGCATTGACTTCGTCGGCAACAGTGACTTCACCGCCACCTATGGTCGACTGGAGATATTCAACTCAGCCGATGTCTCTATGGGCTTTATTCGTACTCAGCCACTGGGCAATGGCCAGCGTCAGCGACTGTCTCTTAGCTCGCCGAACAATGACATTGCTTGGGCGCTCGCCTATCCGGACAACACTTATCTCAACTCGTCCCCCTTCGGCATACTTGAGAATCTTGAAATCACCATACCCGAGCGTTCGGCCATCACCGATGCGGATGGTCGGTTCGCACTGCCAACGGTACCGCGCGGCGCGTACACGTTGCTGATTGATGTCCCGCCAACCTATGACTTGGTCTTCCCACGCGGCAATGGAAATCAAACGGCCACTCTGGTAGGCACTGAGCATGTCGGCGGAATCAACTTCGGTTTACAAGGCAACAGACCACCTCAACTGGCTGATCAAATTTTCAATGTCAGCGAAGCGATTCCTGGCGACAGCGTTTTGGCTCAACTACCGGTCAGTCTCGGTTACCCCAGCCAGGTGCTGACGTATTCGATCACCTCTGGCGATCCCACCAATCTATTTTCGATCGATGATCTTGGTCGGGTGAAGTTGTTGCGTACGGAATTGGACTTTGAAACCAAACCCAACATTTTGCTGAATGTGCGTCTGGAAGATAAAGCCAATCCTGCACTACACGATACGGCGATTCTCGAACTGATCGTGGAAGACACGAATGAATCACCAGTAGTTGCCAGCCAGTCTAAGTCCATTCCTGAGAATAGTGCCGTGGGCACGGTTGTCGCCACGATGACAGCCTTGGACCCAGACGCCGGTCCGGCTGGTCAATTCACTTGGAGCATTGCCGGTGGCAACATCGGCGATGCCTTTGCGGTCGATCCGACCACAGGTGTCGTTTCCGTTAGAAACGCCAGCCCAATCGATTTTGAACAAAACTCCTTATTCGCCCTGGTACTGCGCGCGACCGACAAAGGTACACCTGTTCAATCTGGACAAACAACGCTTAGCGTTTCGATAACCAATATCAACGAAGCGCCGATCATACTCGGCCAGGCCTTATCGATCGCGGAGAACAGCAGCGCCGGCGCTTCACTGGGCTTGGCCGCAGTCAACGATCCTGATGCCAATCAAACGTTGCAGTGGGAGATTACCGGTGGCAGTGGTTCGTCGCTCTTCGACATTGATCCTACTACTGGCGCATTGACCGTCGCCAAGGCGGCGCAATTAGACTTTGAAGCGACCAAGCATTACGAACTGGTGCTGAAGGTAAGCGACTCGGGCAGTCCACCGCTGAGCGATACTCGCACCTATACGATCACGGTCACCGATGAGAACGACGCACCTAAGATTGCGGCTACTAACTTTCAGTTTGCTGAAAACTCTCCAAGCGGAACGCTAGTTGGCACCTTCGATGGCTCTGATCAAGATGCTGGGCAAACAGTCTCTTATTCGCTGAGTGGCCCCGACGCGAGCCGTTTTACGCTAGATGCAGCTACCGGTCAGTTGCGTACTGACAGTCGTGCGACCTTTGATTTTGAATCCCAAAACAAATTCGTCTTGACTGTGGCGGTGACGGACAGTGCCACGCCGCCGCTGGTCAGCGAGTCGTCGGTCACTATTACGCTGGTCGACATCAATGAAGCCCCCGTTGTCCAGTCGACCAATTATTCGGTCCCCGAGAACAGCCTCGTGGGCACAAAGATCGGCGCGCTCGACATCATCGACCAAGATGCTGGCGATGTACTACAGTTCGAACTGTTAACGCAAACCCTGCCATGGGTTACGCTCAATCCAGCCACGGGTGAAATGAGCGTCGCCGCAGGTGCGAACATCAACTTTGAAGGCGACAATCAGAACAGAGTGACCGTTCGCGCCACCGACAAAGCCGGTGTCAGTACAACGGCCACCATTACGATTTCGGCCACTGATCGAAATGACCCGCCGCGCGTCAATGCGCCACTGGCCAAGGCAACTGCCAAGGCTGATCAACTCTTTAGCTATACAGTGCCGGCAAGTACCTTTACGGACCCGGATACCGGCGACCAACTGAATCTGTTCGTGACGTTGTCGTCAGGCTTCCCTCTGCCGGGTTGGCTCACGTTCAACAGGACCACAGGCGTGCTGTCCGGTACGCCAGCGATTAGTGATGGTGGTACATTGAATGTTAATGTCACCGCCATAGATAAAGGTGGCGCATCGGCCATCGCAGCCCTCGAGATTGTTGTCGACGCCAATCAAATCCCCTGGCATAACGCCAATCTGGCGTTGGATGTCAGCAGTGACGGTGAGGTGACAGCCCGCGACGCCTTGTTGATCATCAACTTCCTCAATACGACCGGTCCGTCATCAGTGGCTAGCGGCTCGCAGCCGACTGAAGGCTTCCTGGACACCAGTGGCGATAATTCGGTGTCAGCGCGCGACGTTCTGCTGGTCATCAATCAATTGAATCTGCAGGTCGCCAGTGAAGGTGAAGCGATGCCCGTTGATGATGTGCCCGCCGCGCGAGTGTTCGAGCATAACTCGGCCGTGGATTACGAGTTCGCTCTGAGCGATATCCAGGGACAACGCCGAAGACGATAGATTGGCGAGAACTAACCCTCCCGCTGCGTAGCAGCGGGAGGGTCGACTGGCGGCAG
>JADLDX010000805.1 GCA_020846515.1 Pirellulaceae bacterium | reverse complement strand
GGTGTCAAATCCTTGAACGTGACCACGCGCAAAACATTGGGGCTCTATGCCAACGTTCGCCCATGCGTGTCGTACCACCCGTTCGTTTCCACCAAACATCCCACGATGGACGTTGTCATCGTGCGCGAAAACGAAGAGGACCTATACGCCGGTATTGAGCATCGACAGACTGATGAAGTCTACCAGTGCTTGAAATTGATTTCGCGCCCAGGCAGCGAAAAGATCGTGCGCTATGCTTTTGAGTACGCAGTCGCCAATAATCGTAAGAAGGTAACATGCTTTACCAAAGACAACATCATGAAGTTCACCGATGGCTTGTTCCATAAGGTGTTTGATGAAGTCGCTGCGGAATATCCACAGATCGAAAACGAGCACTGGATCGTTGACATCGGTGCGGCCAAGCTGGCCGATTCTCCCGAAGCCTTTGACGTTGTGGTCATGCCCAACCTCTATGGTGACATACTCAGTGACGTTGCCGCGCAAATTGCTGGTTCCGTCGGCTTGGCTGGCAGCGCCAATATCGGTGAAAAGGCCGCCATGTTCGAAGCGATTCACGGTTCGGCGCCGCGACGCGCCGGTCAAAATCTCGCCAACCCCAGCGGCTTGCTGCTCGGTGCAGTCCAAATGTTGGTCCATATCGGACAGCAGGAAATCGCCCAGAAAGTACACAATGCCTGGTTGCGAACTTTGGAAGACGGTGTGCATACCTACGACATTTTCAAGGAAGGCATTAGCCGACAAAAAGTTGGTACGCGCGAGTTTGCCGAAGCGGTCGTCGCACGTTTAGGACAGTCACCGCAGCAACTGAAACCAGCCAGCTACAGCCAGGCCCCCGCCGCCGATCCCAACAAGCCTGTCAAACCGATCTACACACCGGTCAAGCCAGCCAAAAAGGAACTCAAGGGCGTTGACGTGTTCGTTCACTGTGCCGGGATCAGTCCCAACGATTTGGGTGCCAAACTGGAAACGCTGCAAACAAATCACTTACGCTTGCAAGTGGTCTCCAACCGCGGGCAAAAAGTTTACCCGCAAGGCTTCGCGGAAACGTTTTGCACCGATCACTGGCGTTGTCGCTTCGTCGCTGCCAACGATGGAAATATTACCCATCAAGACGTGATCGATCTGCTGGGTCGGTTTGCCTTCGCCGGACTGGATTTCATCAAGACAGAGCATCTGTGTACCTTTGATGGCGAAAAAGGTTGGACGGCTGCTCAAGGCACCTAACCGTTCGCTGCTCGCCCGATCTCTACCTGTGGGCGACCCACTGGTCAACATGGCAATGCATGAACAGAAGTGGCATTCGGGTCAGGTTGATGACCTGGCCCGAATTTGCTTGGCCCGAATTTGATAACCCCGCCGGAAATTGATACCCGGCCCGAAATTGGCTCGCGCGTCCGGCCGAAGCGCAGATGCTCCGCGATGCGTCGAGAACTCTGACCAATCGACCAACCTGATCATCGCATGTTGTGATGCCATCCCAGGCAGGCTACGATAGACAATCTCCGACCTGGTGACTTTCGCTTGGCGACTCTTGCCTGGTGCCCTGCCCTGCCCTCTCCTGCCTCGCCTTGGTTTGGTTCGATGATGCATCGTTATCCCAGCCTCCCACTGCTACGACTCTTGACGCTCGTGGCGCTTCTATTGAGCGGAGATTTCGTTTCGTCGGCGGCCGAACTGCAAATCAGCCCATCGGCTGTCATCTTGGATCGACCTGAAGCGTCCCAACAGATTCTTATTCGACAAACCGATGCCAGCGGTAGTATCGATCTCACTCGACAAGCGACCATCCGCATTGAACCTGTCGATGTGGCCACTATTGATGACAGGGGATTGATACGCCCGCTGGCCAATGGCCTCGCCAGGCTAATGATAACTGTCGGTCAATCACAGGCGACGATTCCTGTCTCAGTCTCGCGATTGGACAAACCTGAGAAGATTTCATTTCAACGTGAAATTATTCCCATACTCACCAAGTCGCGTTGTAATTCCGGTGGCTGTCACGGCAAAGCCGAAGGCCAAAACGGCTTCAAACTCAGCATCTTTGGCTTCGATGCCCCTGCCGATTATGCAGCGATCGTTCGTGAATCACGTGGGCGGCGCGTCTCCGTAACCAATCCCATCAGCAGTCTATTGATCCAAAAGGCATCGGCCCGCATGCCTCACGGTGGCGCTCAAGCGATGGAGCCCAATAGCGATCGCGAGCGACGACTGTTACGCTGGATCGCCGAAGGCGCTCAATTTCAACAGCACGATGGTGTCGAGCCCAAAGATGCAGCCCTATACCATGGAATCGAACCGGAGATCGTCCGCATCGAAGTCGAACCTGAAGAGCAGGTCTTGCTTGCGGGCGAAACGCAGCAATTGCGCGTGAGCACCATCGATTCATTGGGCCATCGTCAGTGTGTTACTAGCGACAGCGAATTTGAATCCAATGCTCCCGCGCTGGCGGACGTAGATACCCGAGGTTTGATCCAAGCCAGCGCGATCCCTGGCGAAGTTACGATTCTTGTGCACCATCTCGGGCACGTCGCGACATGTCGTGTGACGCTGCCGCGTCCGGGCCAGACTTTTGAACGACCATCGGTAAATAACTTTATCGATCAATTAACTTGGGAGAAGCTGCAACGCCTTGGCATTCCGCCCAGCGGACTTTGTGATGATGCAACCTTCTTGCGGCGCGCTTCGCTAGATGTGATCGGCACGCTACCTACCCCAGACCAAGTGCGCGCGTTTCTGAATGACCCAGCGGCAAACAAGCGCCAGCGCTTGATTGACCAGTTGCTCGAGCGCGATGAATACGCAGACTACTGGACCATGCAGTGGTTGGATATTCTGCGAGCAGATCAACTAACGATCTCGCCGCAAGGTGCGGTCGCGATGCAGCGTTGGCTCCGCCGTTGTTTCGCTCAAAACCGACGGTTCGATCAGTGGGCTACGGAGCTATTGACAGTTCAAGGCAACACATCTGCTGAAGGTCCTGGTTCTTTCTACAAGATACTCAACAAGCCCGATGAAGCGGCGCGTTCTGTTAGCCAATTGCTGCTGGGAGTGCGCATCGAATGCGCCCAGTGCCACCATCATCCGTCGGAACGCTGGACACAAACTGACTATGTAGCGCTGGCTGGCTTCTTTACAGGCTTGTCGCTGAAGAAACTTCCGAATGGTGAACAAGCCTTAGTTGCGCTTGGTGGCAAAGACTTACCTCATCCGCGTAACGGGGACCTGGTACCAGCCCGGGTGTTGGGTGGCCAGCCAGCCGACTTTACGAAAGTGACAGATCGTCGGCAGGTGCTGGCCGACTGGCTGACGGACCCTCAAAATCCGTTTTTTGCTAAAGCGATCGCCAACCGCATGTGGTCGCATTACTTCGGTCGCGGTCTGATCGAACCAATTGACGATATCCGCCAAACCAATCCCGCCACCAATCCAGCGCTGATGGACGCGCTGGCCGATCACATGCGCGAGGTTGACTATGATCTTAAAGCTTTCACGCGCACACTTTTGAATTCGCGGTTGTATCAAATTAGTTCCGAAACCTTGCCGGCCAACACGGAGGACCACCAGAACTTCTCGCACTATTTGCAGCGGTCGTTGCCGGCGGAAGTTCTATTGGATGCAATCAGCCAGAGCACCGGCGTGCCCGAAGAGTTCAACGGCTGGCCTGTTGGTTACCGCGCCATTCAGGTTTGGGACAACCACATGCCCTCATACTTTTTTCGCATTTTTGGTCGGCCTGTTCGAGCAACCGTCTGCGAATGTGAGCGGAGTGACGAACCAAGTATCGCCCAGGCCTTGCATCTGTTGAACTCACCAGAGCTGTTTGCCAAGATCGCGC
>JADLDX010000804.1 GCA_020846515.1 Pirellulaceae bacterium | reverse complement strand
TACAAACAAGCCGCCGATCCGCGCGAGATCACCGTGTTCAATAAAGGCGAGGGTAACCTGGCGCATCCTATCCCCGGTCGCGAGGTCAAGCCGAAGTTTCTGGGTGGCGACATGCCAGCGCTCAAACCCGGTGAAGACTATCGTGTCGCGTTGGCCAATTGGTTAACCAGCCACGAGAACAAAGCTTTTGCCAACAATATCGCCAATGTGCTTTGGGCCCACTTCATGGGGCTGGGACTGGTGGATCCCGTCGATGATATGCGAGTCAGCAATCCGCCGACCAACCCTGAACTGCTCGACGCTCTAGGTCAGAAAGCCATCGAGTACCAGTATGACGTGCGCAAGCTGGCGCGGGATATCTGCAACTCAAAGGCCTATCAGTTGTCGACGCAGGCCAACGACTGGAATCGTTGGGACGATCGCAACTTCAGTCATGCAAGAATTCGTCGCTTGCGGGCCGAGGTCCTCTTGGATTGTATTAGTCAAGTAACCGAGACTACTAACTCACTGGCCGGTTTGCCTTTGGGTGGTCGCGCGATTCAAGTACCCGATGGAAGTTCCAACAGCTATTTCCTAGAGACATTCGGACGAGCCTCGCGTAATACGCCGTGCACCTGCGAAGTCAGCACGGCACCTACGCTTTCGCAAGCCCTCCATTTGCTAAACGGTGAGAACACTTCAGGCAAGATTGAGTCGGGCGAAGTGATATCGAAGATGCTGAAATCGGGCCGATCGCCTCTTCAGGTGGCCGAGCAGCTCTATGTGCGCTGCTTGACCCGATTGCCTACGGAAGCCGAACGCAGTGAAGTGGAAAAGCGGCTGGCCGATAGTTCAGATACACAGCAGGACTTGATTGATCTGTTTTGGGCCCTCTTGAACTCCAACGAGTTCATCTTCAATCATTAAGCAAACGATCCCTACATAATACGGCAGTAGAATCGATATGAGTCAAGTACGTCTTTTCAATCAAATGCACACGCTGAGCGTTGTTCTGTGGCTCGCAGCGGCAATCCCGGCTTCCGCTCAGAACAAACCTGAGGTAGGAGAGCGGGTCAAGTACGAGCAGGTTCGCGAAGTGCTTCGCAAACGCTGCGTCTCTTGTCATAACTTGGATGAAATGCGAGGCGATTTGGACTTGTCGGACCTCAACGCCATATTAGCGGGATCCAGTTCTGGCCCGGTGGTCATCCCTGGGAAGCCCAATCAGAGCCTGCTCTACAAAAGTACAGCTCATCTAGAAGATCCAGTGATGCCACCCAATAGCCCGCGTTTGCCTTCGCGCGAGCTCGACCTCATTCGCCGCTGGATCGAGAGTGGACTGGAGAACGTCCAGTCAACTACAGCTAGTGGCGCCAACTCCATGGCCAAGGCGTCAGTCAAGCCACCGACCAATATGCCCGTCAAGCCGCCGGCAAAGCCAGCGGTTAGCGATCCAGCAACCAATAAACTTTCAAGTCAGTCTACTAGCGAGCTGGTCGGTACGGGGCTAGCAACGATCAAGAGTGTCTTGCAAGCTACGCCGATCACTGCCCTGGATACTCATCCGACCCGCAACATCGCGGTGGTGTCTGGTGATCGTCAAGCAGTTTTGTTTAGCACGACGAATGGAAAATGGCTCGGTGCTTTTGATTTTCCAGAAGGTGACGTGACTGCGCTCCGCTTTTCGCGCGACGGAAGCAAATTGATCGTTGCGGGGGGCATGGCTGGTCTGTCAGGTCGAGTTGTTGTCTTCGATTTAGCCAATGGCAAACGACTGGTCGAGTTGGCCGAAGAGAATGACACCATCTTGGCGCTGGACATGTCGCCTGATGGCCAGTGGATTGCAGTGGGCGGACCGGCCAAAGTCGTACGTATCTATCGGGTGGCCGATGGTTCCGTGGTGCACACATTGCGCAAGCATACGGATTGGGTGTTATCGGTACGGTTCAGTGACGATGGATTGCTGGTCGCATCAGGTGATAGATTCGGAGGTCTGTTCGTATGGGATCCGATAGCGGGCGTAGAGTTCGCAGGTCTGCGAGGGCATGTTGGCGCGGTGCACGCAGTCGTTTGGAATACAGCTGGAGATCAATTGTTTTCGGCCGGCGAAGATGGCATGGTTCGCCACTGGGACATGCATCGCAAACAACTGGTTGATCAACGGTCGGTAGGTGCTGGTGCAATTCTTGACTTGGCAGTCAAAGAAGAGCTATTCGCCTGCGGTGGTCGCGGCAAAAAGTTGGCCCGTTGGATATCGCCAGCCAACGAAGTGAAGTATGGAAAAGACTCAGATCAGATAGAACAGTTGGCGTTCGCAGCCGATGGTACGCTGGTGTCGGTTGATGCGCAGGGCATTATTCGACTTGTTCAGGCGGACTCCGTGGAAACGCGTCAAGAGTTCCAACTGCCCAGCGATTCAGCATTGCGAGCGGCTATGTTGACTCGACTGAAACGTCAGGTTAGTCAAGCCAAAGAGACACCAAAATTGTTGGACGAACCCATATCGCCAAGTGCAGCTCAGGAAACGGCTGGCCAACCGCCGGCACAAACCTTGGTGAATGATGTGGGAGAATTAGAGCGTCAACTCGATGAACTGCAAACGAGCTTGGGCCGGACCGAGGTGGTGATGAGTCGCATAGAGCGCTCGATCACCATCACTTCAGCCGCGTTGGCGGAATTGCAGCAGAGCCAAGCAGAACTGCGCCAACAGTGGCTGCAACAAAAAGAATTACTTAAGGCGGCTCAGCAGCGAGCTGAACAGACGAAGAGTCAACCCAATCGCTAAGTACATTGGCTTGAGTCGCGAGCAGCGCACTACTGCCCTTCGTTTAAGAAATATTTAAACACGTCTAAACACGCTTAATCAAGTGACCTTAGTCAATAGTAGTTGAGAACTATGTCTACGACCGAATTTGGACGTCTGTGGCTAATCAGTATGTGTGTGGCTTTCGCAGGTATGTGTCCGAACGTCTTAGCTGACAACTGGCCTGGTTGGCGTGGGCCTCTTCAAAATGGTGTGAGTCAAGAGACGAAGGTGCCGACCGTTTGGAGCAAGAGCCAGAATGTGCGTTGGCAAGTTGATATCCCCGGTACAGGCCATTCATCTCCGATCGTGTGGGATGATGCCATCTTTGTGACGACATCGATGCCAGGCGATCTAACGCGGCACGTCTTGCGCGTCCAGCGTGAGACGGGTGCAGTGCTCTGGAACAAACAGGTGGCCACTTCACCGATAGAAACCATGCATCGCGATAATTCGCCGGCATCGTCAACGCCGTTGACCGATGGGAAACGCGTCTACGCCTGTTTTTGTGTAGACGGGCGATTGATGGTGACCGCACTATCGATGCAGGGCGAAACAGTCTGGACGGCTTATCCAGGCACATTCCAATCACAGCACGGCTTCTGCACAGCTCTAGTTACGGATGGTCAGCATTTATTTGTTAGCGGACTGCAAGACGGTGCGGATGCGTTTGTGGCTGCATTGGATTGCCAGACCGGTGAAACCACTTGGAAAGTCAAGCGTCCTCATGCGATCCGCTCCTATTCCACACCCTGTCTGTGCGAAATTGATCGGCAGCCAGCCCTCTTGTTGTCCGGCGCAGATCAAACGATTGCCTATCATCGTTCGACGGGTGCCACCCTGTGGGAATTGGCTGGCCCCTCAGAGAAGACGGTCAGTTCGATCGTGGTCAGCCAGGTCGATCAGTTGGCGTTTGTGTGTGGTGGTCGCGACAAGAAATTTTTTGCAATCCGCCT
>JADLDX010000803.1 GCA_020846515.1 Pirellulaceae bacterium | reverse complement strand
GATCTTGCTGCACCAACTGGAGCTTCAATTTTTCTGTCTCGGCAATCCATTGACTGCGAGTCAAATCCGCCACCCATTCTTGGCGAGTCTTCGTCAGTTCCTTGAACTGCTCAACGACATCCTCTGTCCTCAATTCCAGAACCTGGCACTCGGATGACTGTTGACTGCGATTCTTAGATAAATCATGCAGCACGCAGATGCTTACCAGGACGTGCAGGACACCCAAGGCACAATTGGCTTGCAGCATTTGCCCCGAACCCGCGCTCATGGACAACAACGTAGCATTTAGCGCAATCGTCAGCGCAGCGACTAACCCAAACAAGGCAAGCGATGTCCGGCTCAAAAGCATTCTGCTTGCCGAACCGGTAGGTTCACAGGCCGCTAGTCCATCGGACAGATGTTGAATATAGCCATCCAAACAGTTGTTTAAGTTCACAACGTCTTTTTGCAATGATACCAGTGGCGTATCTTCACCCAGCATTTCTGGTTGATCTATTTTTTCAGAACCCTCGCTTTCGCGACGAAGCGGCGTATCGCTAGGGCTGGCTGAGAAGGATCCATCAGCCAAAGCGGCATCGGTTAGCGAATCAGTAGAAATGAATGGTTCAGTTTTCGTGTGCATCATGTAACCTGAGGTTCGTTCAAACCTTCTCGAGATCCTTCATACGGCGTTCCATGGCTTCCAGTTTGGCAGCCAACGAACTCACGTCACTGACAGGTAGTTTGGCTTTCTCTGGCTCGGCTTTCTCTGGCCCGGCTTTATCCGGACCGGCTTTATCCAGGGTCAGATTCCACCAATCCATGCCAATTTCTCTGGCTTTATCGATGGAGCAGATCACAAGGCGAATTTGTATGGTCAACAATTCAATGTCGACCAGTTTGATGCGAATATCGCCTGCGACGACCACGCCCATATCGAGCACGCGCTCGAGTATGTCAGCCACAGACGACGATGCCGTCGCGGTAGGAAGCCTGTTTACGCCCATCGTTTCATCCTTGATGTTGTCGTTCGCTTAGGTAGAGATCAGCTTGCCCAGCGGTCCTAAATCGAGATTCAGATCCTCGCGTTGCAAACCAAAAGCCTGGCACAGACTGTCGATAGCCTGTGATTGTTGCATCAAGCAATTACCCAGGTTGTCGATCTCCGTATCCGTCAAAGTTCCGTTTTCCATCCGTCGGATGGCTTGTCGTTCCAGTAGTTCGTGCAGGAGATTGACGATAGCCACCGCTAGTCGCCCCAGGCCTGTCGCCGCGTTCTGTGCGTTCAACTCGATGCGGCCAGGTGGACCACCGTTTTCCAGTAGGGCTGCCACCGCCTCTGGTGAGACTTCACTCATGGCTCCACTCCGTACTGACCTTCATCAGAATGCCCGGCGGTAGCTGCGTTCCGGCTTGAACGTGTTTGCAGACTTTCCGGCAGTCGGTCTAACGCATCGATAGAGCAGATCAAGCCACGCAGGCCGATGTAGAGCAGATCAACCCCTGCTACTGAGACAGTGATGTCGCCATAGACGACAACGCCTTTCGTAAGCACGCGGTCAAGCGCATCGCACAATGATATTGTGCCTGCCAATGAATCTTGTGACATAATCCAAATCCTTCTGGATTGAGTGAGAGCTATCTACTCTTCCGATTCCAACAAATCCAGCAACTCCGTCTCGCGCTGGTCAAATTCCTCTTCCGATATCTCGCCTTGTTCTAAACGCAAATGCAACTGTGATAGTTCGGTCATCGCCGATGCACGTTCCGCTTCTTTGGCTTGATCGACGGCTTTGGCTACCTCTTTGGCAATGAACAAGAAACCTTTGAATGGAGACATCACCACGTCGTCGAAGAAGAACATTTTCAAGTCACCATTCAGAGTATCTGTGAAACAAACCAGAACATGCTGGTACGCTAATCCACTTTTAACCTTGCGCAGCTCTTTATCCTTCTGCGACGTAAAGTACCCAGTTTTTCCGGACACTCCCGCCACATCGTCTAGAGCCACCTAATCCATTGTCAGAGTCATCTTGACGAAGCTATAGGGTGGCCATGGACCGCTAAAGTTGATAGCGAAGTCATCGCTAAACAATTCGGCGGCTCGATGCACGGCTTGATTGAACTGAGCTTCGTCTTCGCGTCGAATCAAGCATGCCAACCGCATCACTTCGGCCTCTTCGCGCACGGCCTGGACGTCGATCTCTTTGCACACCGCGGATAACGCGTCGACAAACTGTTGCGTGTATTTTTCACGTTCGCCGGTCAAGCGTTGATCCAGTTGCCGCCCCATCTCGATTTGATCTTCGCGCGACGCCTGGCCGGCAGCGATGAGATCCCGAGCCGCGGATAGTTCAGGATAGCGCGACACAAAGTAGGGAATCACGCCGGGCACGGTCCAGCGTAAGGTCACAGCCATCTCGACATGGTCCGCCACGCGATCTAGCTGCTCACACAATATGTCGTGGTTGCTACCAAGAATACGCGTGATCTGCTGGCCATCGTCGGCGATCAAACCAAATGAAACCGGCAGCATGCTCCATTTCTTGGCCAGCGTCGTGACTATCTCTTGATGGGCGGCCAGATTTTTACGCTGTGGTCGGATCTTCTTGACCTGAATTGGCGAGACCGCGGCGGCCAACTCGTTGTGCGAAATAACCGTCACGGATGCATCGTCGATACCAGTCAACTGCGCTTGTTGGACAGCCCCGCTGTCTCGATTGCGCAGAAATGAATAAACATAAAAGCCAGCTGCCCCATCAACGCTTGGATTCATGGCATCCTCTGAAATGAAAACGTGATTTGCAAGTTATTCAGTATGTGAAACCGAAGCCACCATTGGATCCATCTTTAGGCAGCACTGGCGCGTCGACCGGTCGATTGCCAGAGAGCACTTCAATGCGTTGGCGCATCTCGCTTTGCTCCTCGACGATCTTGGTGATACGTTCATCAAGGATACGTACGCGATCGAGCAATCGATTTCGCTCCATCTCGCGCCGCGATCGTTCCATCTCCAGCGAGGTTAGGCGAATGTACATCTCGGGACTGTTGAGCGACCCAACGGCCTTACGAGTGGACTGCGTGCGCATTATCTGCAGTCCGCGCCGTGGCGATGATCTGACCATGTTGTCATTCCATTAACGAGAGCACGATCGATACCAGGCTGGCTGCTCTAGACCGTAGCACCTTGTGGAAGAGTGGATACTTCGAAAGTGGGAGGTCTCATCAGCCGACGGCCCGTTTGTTCTTTCTGTCCGTCTCCACCACTCAGTTCATCGGTAGCTTTCACCAAGTCAATCGGCTTTTCCTGAACTGGGCGGACTACAGCATCTTTAGCTGCGCGTGCAATCTCTGCACTGGCAGCTGGTGCTACGGGAACACTGGCAACTAGAGGCGTAGAAACACTGGTTGGTGTGTTGGTAGTCGCACTGGTTGGTGCACAGCTTGGTGCAGTGCTTGGTGTGCTAGTGGATGTGCTTGTAGGTATAGGGCGCGGGCCTTCGGCGCGCTCGGTCACCGGTGCCGTGGCTGGCACCTTCAAAGCATCGCCTTTTGCACTACCTGTTAGGGACGCGACCGAGGTCTTAACGACCGTTCGCAAGAGGCTTTCCAGATCCGAACGCGAGAAAGACTTGCCTGCTTGCCGCGCCGCGTTGTAGTACAGCACGTCTTGGCAAGTGGTCATGAACACTGGATCCTGGCAAGTAACGGTGGCTCCCCGGTGATCGAGAATCTTGGCAATGGCCAAAGCGGCTCGAATGGTTGGTCCATTCTTACTGCCCAACTTGTCGCGCATAGCGCGAATCACATCCACGATTTTGGCTGCGTCTTCGGGTGAGCGATGACTCTTGGCCTGGACAATGGCCAGCTCGGTTTCCCGATCCTGGTGGCTGACCTCAAGCGTAATCATCCGATCGATCAGAGCATCTTGTGATTTATGGACCCCGACATATTCCTCGGGGTTCGAAGTAAAGATAGCCCGAAAATCGGGATGAACATGCACGTAGTTCTTTTCTTGTCCCGACGAGGGGATCGTCAAGATGCCCTCCTCTAGGATGCTCAAGAATGCGTTATTCGCCGCAGCAGGCGAGCGTGTGAATTCGTCATAGATGACCGTGTGCCCTTGCTCGCACGCAGTCGTCAGTCGATTGCTGCTCCACATCAGCGAAACCGTTTCTTCGGTTTTGAGTATGGAGCTGACATAGTTGTCGCGAATGGACTGGCGTCGGTAACCCGAATCTTTGCCTAACAAGTCGGACCCGCGGAGTTCGTCATCACCATGCAAGAGTGTGCAACGTCGACCAATCTTAGAAGCGATATGCAGGGCCAAGGTAGTTTTGCCGGTACCAGCCGGTCCGGATAAATGGACGGCGTAGCCGATAGCGATGTAAGCCAACGCGCGGTCGGTCAATTCCTGGATGGCAGGCGTGGCCACAAAGTCGACGCCAGCTTGGGGAATGAAATCGGCGAGGTTGGTTTGAGGTGACAAACTACTGGCAGCCCGCGATGCAGCCGTGCTTCGATGGTTGGATGCGTCTTGCATTTTCTTGCGTATTCTTTACTGAGTATAGGGATCGCTAGATGTTTAGTTCACTAGTTTGTTTAGTTCACTGGTCACTTAGTTCGCTGGTCACTTAGTTCGCTGGTCATATAGTTCGCTGGTCATATAGTTCACTGGCATTTTGGATTGATCACTGCTCGGCGAACCTGGCAGAGTCGCTTTGATCAAGCCTGAGTCGGTGGCAACGCCAAACCGGATAACACGCCCAGTTCACTGACGCCTGCGCTTGGTAACACTGCGCCTGTCACCGCTGCGTTTTCCGCCGCGGCACTGACTACCGCAACTTTACCGAGTCCGGCTGTGGCGGATTCAGGTTTGGTTACTGTGTTGATCACTGTGTTGGTTACTGTGTTGGTTACTGTGTCCGATGACAGTTTTGGCACGAGGTCAGACGCGACATTGGCAGTTACGTTGGCTGCTACGCTGGGTGTGAGGTTTGACGTCCAGGCATCTACTGGAGCGCGATTGGAGCGCCGGCTGGCGCGAACGTTGGTCCAGATCGCCCGCGCTTCGGCTCGATCGACGGCCAGGTTCCGGGTCATGCGTTGCGTAGAGGCTCGCAAAGTCTGCACGCGAGTCGAGATGGTGCGTAGCGTCTGCTGACAGACTCGTTTTTGAACGCGCTGGGTTTGTCGCCGCGCTTGGTTGTTCTGGCGGAGCATCCGGGCGATAGCTTGTTTGTTACCTGTGACCTCGCGTTGGAGCGACGAGTGCAAGGCCTTGGCTTGGCTTAAACGACGCGAACGACTATCGCGCTGCAATCGCGAAACGGCTTTTTGATTTTGACGGTGAAACGAATCGAGCTCGCGAGCTTGCGACTTGGATTGTCGCTCGAGCTGGCGTTTGGTTTCTTGGCGAAGGTGGATGACTTCGCGGCGCAGCTGTTCACGCTGCTTTGGTATTTGGGCGAGCGTATGCTTGCGTTCTTGTCGACTACGAGCGATTTCTTCAACGAGTTCCAGCATTTGTTGGCGAAAACTGGTCATGGCCATTGGTCTCCCGGTGCAGTTCCGTTGCCATTATCAATGGCTGGAAAAGAATCATCGCTGTAAGAACAGGCAGCGTTGCGTGGGCAGCGCTGTCAACTGGGTGGCCCGGTTCCCTGCGAACGGATCCGCAGGGATTGAGCCAGGTTCACGACGAAGGTCTCACCCAGTCACGAGGTGAGACCATCTGGTCGATCAGGCTGCCGGAACTAAGCAGGGGCCGCAGCGGTGGCGGTCAGACCGATAGCTTCAGCGTACTTCAGGTAGGTTTCAACCGACGCGATAACCACGCGGGCTTCAATCGACAACAGTTCGATACCAACCAAAGATACCTTGGCCCAAACGTCAATAACCACACCCTTATCCAGGATGCGGTCAACCACTTCGGCCAGGCTGGATGAATCGGTTGTCTTTTGTACGGATGCCATGTGCTAAACTCCTCGACTAGATTGAAAACGTTGGACAGACGAATACTGGACGCATTCGTTCGACACGCTAGTCTGCCTCCGCGTTTGGAAGCATGCGGGAGTTCAGCCGGCTTTTGCACCTCTTTGCACTTGCGTTTTTATCTCGCTTAGCGCACCGGACGATGCCATTTCCGCTACCACAAACGAAAAAGGTGGCCAAGGACCAGAAACCACCGTCGGTAGCTCGCCCCACACGCGCAGGCATCGTAGAAATTCTTGGGCTGCATGCACTTGTTGGCGATCGATCAAGCAATCCACTCCAGCGAGAAACAAAGCGTTTCCGTGAACCGACGAAGCATGCGAGTTGCCGTTTGGCCATGGACGAATGGAGCAGCGATGTTCACCACGAAAGCCCGGCAATGGCCGGCAAAGATCGGTTGCCAATCGCTCCCACTGCACTTCGTTAGCCTGTTGCCGGTGCAGCGTTTCGCGGCGTGCCCGCAGATAGTCGCCGCCAGCCACAAAGCGTTTCCCTGAGCCTCCAGTGGCCTCTGGAGGCACTTCAGGCAGATTCACCAACCAACGCGCTTCGACTTGCGTCGTCCCGCGCAAACGAACGACGCTGGCCCGCAGCGCGCACTGCTGCCCCAACCACCAGTTTTCAATCTGCCGCTCAGACACGAGCGATGAATATTGGATGGGCAGTATATCTACGACCGCATGCAAGCGACTGAGCGCCTCACTGTACCCGCTCAAGCGTTGGTGCAATGGCAGTGCAATATACTCCTGCCCCGCACGGCTGACCGCTGCCCATACCGGCGCTTCAATACTTGATGTATCAACTAGTTTTGAAAGATTCACATATTCGATGGAACCTGTATGCGGACTCTCAATCGCTGGCAGAGCTGCCGCTTCGCGCGTTTGCAAGACAGCATGGAGGAGATAACTGCGATCGACGTCAGCCCCGGCCTGATCACTCATGCCCATCATGTTGCTCTGGCTTTCATGCTGTTTGAGCTTTTATGCTGATTGGGCTTTAGCACTGCAGCGCCCATCGGGATGCGCTGACGCTTGGCGATCGCCCTGTTCAGTCAACGATGGACAAAAGCTATACGCGGGCCACGGGCCACTTAACTCGGCACGTGCGGATAATGACGCGGCTTGATTCTCGTT
>JADLDX010000802.1 GCA_020846515.1 Pirellulaceae bacterium | reverse complement strand
TTGTCGTTCAGTTCGATACTGACGCCCATATCCAGTTCGCAGCGTTCCAAATCGATACTCCGCAACCCGATAAATTTTGCATCAGGCACGGCCATACGTTGCGATTCGAAGGCCAGGTTGATCGAGCCTTGTTTGATCACGCTGTAGATGTAATATCCCCAAGGGTCATTATCGAGCAAGCAGAAGACAGGTAGTTTTAGTTCATTGTGCAGACGATAAAGCAATCGCCGGACGCCGCGCGGTGGTTGGCCGGCACCATGGGTCAGCACGCAGTTGTGCTTTTCCCAAAAGCGGTCTTCGTTGAAGCGTTGCCAGACCGTATTCTTTTCAACATGCAGTACAAAATCTGCTTTGCATTTCTTGGGATCGAGCACGATACGATCCGGTTCGACAATCGAAGGAATCCCATAACCGCCACTGCCCATCCGAGCACAATCGATGTCGTTGCCCATATCGTTGACGACGATATTGCCTACCATATCGCCGCGTTTGTCGGCGTACAGATGCAGCTCTTCGCGCAGGCTGTTGAGGTAGACCTCAAAATCCTCGATGATCGGGTCACTTTCACTCTGATCGTTGAAAGTGTTTTCTTTGGAACCAGCGATGGTGTGTTTGAGTTTGTAGTAGAGTCCGCGGATGCTGATCGTCTTGCCTTGTTGAATCAAGTCGTGGCAACCGCTGGCGACCAACAGAGTTTGCATATACGCTTTGGCTTGCGACAAATTGAACAGCTGGCGCCGGTTCGTATTTTTGCCCATCTCCAAAAAGCGTTTGGTCTTGTTGTATTTGACATTCGACAAGGCTCGCGTGGGAATATCGAGCGGCACATCGCGTTTCTTTTGCGCCGAGGTGGCGATGTTATCAGCCAGTTCGTTCAATCGACGAACGGTCTCCACATCTTTGCCTTGCAGTTTGACGCGGGGCGGCTTTTCGGGGGCTGAACGTTTCTTGGCCATACAACAATTCTCAACCGTGAGTGGATGTTTTCGTGCGGTGCGTCAACAACGGCATAAGCTATTAAACCGTGCGGCTTATGGTTTCTTTGGGGGATTCGGCGGCTGGTTAGGATCGATGATCAGCACATCTTCGCCCAAGTCGAGCGGTTCTTCTTCGACTTCGATGGGCTTGCCGTTGCGATCCAGTTTTACATCGGCCTCGCGAGTACGCACGACGGCCAGGTCTTGAAGATTTTTGAGAACGCCGGCTGCATCGATACCATTGATCTCGCTGACCGATTTGGCGACTTCGTGCAGATAGCGCAGGAACGTGTTGCGTCGCTCGCCTTCATCGCGAACTTTTTGTCGTCGCCGCAAGTACATCGCCAACTTGCGACCTACGGCTTGTAGCCCCAAGCGGAGTTCTTTTTCGATTTCCGGATAGTTGGCGACGGCCTCTTTGGATTCGCTGGTAAACGGAACCCAGACGCTGGCGACGTGGACCATGATGCTGACCGGTCCGGAGGGCATGTTGCCGCGCGACTGGCTCAAGCCATACGAGCGCCAATTCGTACCCAGGACGGCCTGTGTAATGGCGCAGGCTCCCTGTTGGAACTGCAACGGGACACGATTGGCAAAACGCATGATCTGCATGCTTTGCCCTTCCGAGATACTAATGCCATGGAGCGCTTCGTGCAAAGCCTCTCTTTCGGACTTGGTGAGTTTGCTGGGTGACCGGCGCGTCGGCATCTTCGTCTCTTTGAGGATCTTGTCCGCCGCTTCGCCGCCCATACCTGGAAAGGAGTCCATCAAGAACTTGCGCACGGTCCGGGCATCGCTGCCGGCGAGCAGTTCGTCCAACGTTTCTCGGGTAACCTTTTGCGTTTGTGGAGCGCCACCATAGGCCAGGGCCACTTCGATAACGAACGGATTGCCGCGATAGACGGCCGGCGGTCTGGAGGAGGAGGCATAGAACTCACCGGGGACCACGTGACTGATGCCTTTGAGCAATAGCTGCGTACCAATGGGCACGATGCAATCAGTGCTAGGTGGCCGAATGCGTGTCTCTTGGATGGCTTTGTACAGGCGGTCTGCCTCTGCGTGACCGACCTTACCTGACTTGGCACGCGGACTGAGCTGGGCGGTCTGACAGATCTTCCGCGCGACTGCCGGCGTGACGCAAGAAAATTCGCTGGACATAAATCCCGACAGAGTGGTGTTACGATTTTCGGTCAACATCGTAACCAACCGTCCAAGCTCAACCCCATAGGGATGCGGCTTGATTTCTTTGGCCTCCTTGGGGAGATCAAATGTGCTGCGTTCGTAAGTGCTGGAGTTGCCTTCTGGGTCGCGATAGTGAAAGGTGACGTGTGGGTTGGCGATGGCTGTTTGCTGTAGATATTCGTCAACACTGCCGCGGCCACGTTTATAGATGGCGGCCAATTCGATGGTCACGCGCGTACCGCTGTTAACTTCTTCGGCTGCATGCGCATCGGAAGCCGGATACTCAGCATGCCAACTTATTTCTTGCTGACGGATGTACTCCATCCCCTTTTTGCCTGGGGGGATATCAATGCCTTCACCTTTGCCATTGATGATCTCTGGGCGATTTTTCTTGGTATCAACTTGCAGTTCAAAGTAGTGGAGCGGTTTGCTGGCCCCGGTTTTGGAAACGATCTTCATCGGCTTGCCGGTCGTTAGCATACCGTTCATGCCCGCGGCGCTAATGCCGATGCCTTGTTGACCGCGACTCATTCGTAAGCGGTGAAACTTGCTGCCATACAGCAGTTTGCCGAAGATTAGGGGGATTTGTTTTTTGACAATGCCCGGACCGTTATCCTGAACCGCCACGCGATAGCGACCGGTTTCGATGCAATCCAGTTCCACCCAGATCTCGGGCACAATACCGGCCTCTTCGCAGGCATCGAGCGAGTTGTCAACTGCCTCCTTGACCGTGGTCAGGAGAGCTTTGCGTGGGTTATCGAAACCGAGCAGATGTTTGTTCTTGGCGAAGAATTCGCTGACAGAGATGTCGCGTTGTTTCGTCGCCATGTTCTCGGCGGTGGACCGTCGAGCACCCTCGCGTTGGCGCTGCGGTTGTTCCAGCGCAGGAGCTTCCGATGCAATATCCATAGGCAAACCTAATCACTCCCTTCTGACCCATCTTCGATCGACACTTGCCCAACTCTGCGGCGTTTCGCAATGCCGATTCGATGGCTTGCTCGGCGTGCGCGGGGTTCTAACGTCGTCCAACCTGACAGACATCGAAACCCACAGCTGGTTGATCGTCGAATATATCGACTCCGTTGAGCTTTCCCAGGCAGGAATCCCAGAATCTAGGCGGTTTGGGAAAAATTTT
>JADLDX010000801.1 GCA_020846515.1 Pirellulaceae bacterium | reverse complement strand
TGTCCCATGCGCAGTTGGCAAATTGGCCATATCCATCCCAAAACACGGTCACAAATGTGACCCCCGACTCGATCAACCGCCGAGCCGCGACACAGGTCTGACCGAATAGCGTAATACCATAGTCTTCTCGCAGGGCAGCACTTTCCTGGCTGATATCCAATGCCTGCTGAATACGCGTGGATGTCAGCAGCGAAAAAGCCTGCTCTTGCTGACCGCGAAAGTCACCCGTGGCCACGGTATCCAGTGCACGCCGCGTCAGATTCAGTTGCTGCAATAGTGAATTGCGCAAACCCAATTGCTCGATCGACATATCCTTAGGCAAACTGGCACTCTGTGACAATTGGAATCGGCCGGCCGATGTCGTGCCACCAAAGGGGTCCATAAACTCTTGCGTTTGCCCATCTGTGTACTTGGGTACCTTACGCGTGCCCTCTCCCTGGAAGTCAGTCCAAACAGGATCGTGATTGGAACTCAGAAAACCCGAAAATGGTCCAGCATTCACCAGCAGATCGGTCTTCGAGTTCAACATCCATGGCAACCCCATGTGCCGTGGCAATCCAGCCGGGGCCGTGGGCATACCTGGCGCCAGTCCATGCGCATGGGCATAGTCGACTACCGAACCAATGTAGGGCCAATGTCGAACATCCCGCGCTCGAGCTTCTAAGTCCGGTGTATAAGTCGGCAAGCCGCTGACGGCATAGGCTACGCCGTGGAGCGGATAGGGATGCGTCATCGAACGAATGATCGTGGTTCGATCAACAATCTGAGCCGTACGCGGCAATCGCTCGCAAATCGATATGCCAGGCACACACGTCGACATGGCTTTCATTTCGCCCTGAATCTCGACCGGAGCCTCGGGCTTGGGATCAAAGGTTTCATGCTGCGGCGGCGAACCGTACAAGAAGATCAAGATGCACGCCTTGGCTTTACCAAAAGAGGCTGCTTGCTTGTTCGGCTGCCCAGCCATCAACGCTTGAACTTGTAGTTGATCGGCCAGCCCCCAGCCCAACGCACCCAAACCACCGATGCGCAGCAGTTCGCGGCGATCCAATCCATCGCATAACGTTCGTCGCGATCCATGAAGGCTGAACATAGATATGGCCTCTCCACTGGTGAGCTCATCGACCCCGCACCCAGTATCCCAGCGCCTGAGCCAGACTGCAACTAAGTTTTACCGTAGCCACCGTCGCACCGTAGCCACCCGTCGCACCGTAGCCACCTGTCGCCAGACGGTGGAAGCGTTACATACGACTCTCCACCGCTTGGCAGCGGGTGGCTACGAACCGTAAGCCACCCGTCGCACCGTAGCCACCGTCGCCAGACGGTGGAAACGTCACAGACCAGTCTCCACCGCCTGGCGACGGTGGCTACGAGCCAAAAAAAACGTTCACTGGGGAGCTATCCAGAGCTTGACGCCATTGCCTTCAGGATTGGGCTTCATCGGTCCGGGCGCAGTGGCCGCTTCAAAGAAGACCCTTTCAAACAACACGGCTTGTTCGTCAGCCGCAAAATCCGCTTGCCGCTCAAAGGCTCCACCACCGGTAGAGCCACGCGCCGAATTCCAACTCTTGGGACGCTTGACCCGAATCACTTGCTCCAAGTCAACCTTGACTTCGACCACCCACTCGTCTCCTTGTTTATACGTATCCAATTCGATCGTATGGCGCCCCGGCGACAAGTGTGCCTCCGCTTCCACCACAGGCTCAGGCGCCGCAGGCAGCCTCCCACCCTTTGAGATATCAGTCGTTGCCAGTAACAATTTCCATCGATCTGTCGGGACGTACACCTGCCATACGTGGTCATCCATCGTATGCTCTTCTTGCTTGATAATAGAAAGATGCTCTCGGTCCTGTACGACCAGTTCGCCCGACAGCATCTTCGACACAGTCAACCGCTGGGCCAACTCGTTCACCTGCCCACTGGTGCGCCAAGCGTGATACCACACCGCACAACAGGCCGTCAGCAACAACAGGCTGCTCAATCCAACTTGCTTTCGCAAAACAATTCGAGTCATGACTTTGGGCCTGGGCTTTGCGGCTGGGCTTTGAGAGTTGGGATCAAGTGCAATAGTTTAAGTGCAAGTGCGTCAGCTAACTTGCGGTGCGATCTAGTGAACTTGAATCTGTGCTTCGATGATTAAAGGAAGATGGGCCCTGACGTCGGCCTGGCTAAACTGCTTAAGTGCTACCGCGGCGAGATCATCCGGCAATCGCAACCGTAGCAAGGTCTGCGATTTTGCGCCGGGCACCAGTTGCACAACGCCGTCGCTTCCCAACTGCTCGATCTGCAATTTTTGGCGATGAGTTTTCAAGAACTGATAGAACTCCGGCGTCCCCATGCTTGAGTAAGTCGAGCCATTAATGAAACGCAGATACAGCCCGACCGTTCCGGATTGAGTTTGAGTCAAACTGCAACGGGCTACAAACTCCTGTGGTCCGCTACCAAAACCATGGGATGACGAACCAGTGCCGTTTTGAGTAATGACGCTCCCCGTGACAAACGACGGCAGATAGACGCGCCAAGCCCATTGCCACGGATCGCCGCTGTCGATGGCCACGATGTGAATCTTGGTCTTGTCGGTAATCTCCAAATGCCCGACCGCTTGGTCAATGCGCGCCTGCTCCTTTTTCAACGACTGCAGAGTCAGCGAACTTCGCGCCAATGTTATGGCTCCGATCACCGTCGCCAAAATCAGCAAGATGTCCAGCATCCGCAGCTTCACGGTCAACTCGTTTCAATGGGCATCGGCATGGTAGCACCCAGTCAGCAGGTCCGACTGGGGATGCGTATTACCTGTTCAGTATCACTACTCAGTATCACTTAATAGCCAAGACGGCGTCCAGCGGCGCAGTGGTGCGGCAAACGCTGACTTTACTAAACCCATGTTGGTAGAGCAGGTCGGCGTATTCCGATTGATTGCGTTCTTTGCCTTCTGTACACGTCAACATATTCAGGCTCTGCAACAGCGCCCAACGAGGCGCTGTTTTGTCATCAATCAGCAATTTTTCGGCGATTAAAACTCCGCCGCCCACTGGCAAGGCTGCAAACATCTTCTGAAGGAGTTGGTGAACTTTCTCCAAACTCCAATCATGCAGGATGCGGCCAACGGCATACAGATCAGCTGCCGGCAAAGGATCGCGGAAGAAGTCACCGCCCTGGGTCGTCACGCGCGATGAGACTTTGGTCGTAGCGATGATCTCCTGTGCTAGTGGGATGGCATCCGGCAAATCGAACACCGTGGCCCGCAGATGCGGATATCGCTCGCATGCCGCACAGGCTAAATGCCCAGTCGCGCCACCCAAGTCGACCAGATGCTGGAACTGACTCAAGTCAAAAGCACTGACTACATGCGGCGAACTGATCAAGCCGTATCCATGCATGCCCATCAGGAACTCACGCTTAGCCGCTTCCGTGTTAAAGAAGTGCGAGAAGATTGGCCCATCCCAACCATAGGCTTGCGGCCATCGATGGGTACCTTCCCGCACGGCATCTTCCAAATGGGCCCACAGCTT
>JADLDX010000800.1 GCA_020846515.1 Pirellulaceae bacterium | reverse complement strand
CTCGGTGAGTCGGGGGCAACGGGAAACTACACCGCGAGAGGAAAGAGAATCGCAGAGATGGACCTTCGGTTACAGGCGTTAGCCTCGGTTTCCCCCCTTCGCCCAACGGGCGAATTTTTCGCTGCATTCGCCCTGCGGACGATGAAACCGGGGCTAACGCCCTGCGGCTGATGGATTAAACGACCAAATCCTTTTCTACCCGCAAGAGGAAAGAGAATCGCAGAGATGGACCGTGGTTACGTCCAGTCTTGCCTCTGCGTCTCTCTTTTCTCTCGCGGTGTTTAAACTTCGAGCATGTATCGAAGCAGACGCCTGCCTTGGAGATGGTGTCTCTCAAAACGGCAAAGATCGTAAGAGGGCCACTGCCCGTCATCTCAATTGGAACTCGGGCAGGAGTACCCAAGCTACGATTCAAGTCCCGTCATGAATTGCAGGCCTTCGATGGAATGGATTGGGTAGGCTACTTACTTGGCGACTTCTGAGTCTCGGCGAGTTTGCGAAGTTTGTTCAGCGCCGTGCGTTCCAATTGACGGACACGTTCTTTGGAGATCTTTAGCGCGTCAGCAAGTCGTTGAAGCGTCTTTACATGTTTGTGCGCGCCCAGGCAGTAGCGTGAACGAATGATGACCTGTTCTCTGCGCGAAAGATGTTCGATCATGCTCATCAATTTCTTCCGCCAGGCAATCCAATGTGCCCGGTCAGCTTTCCCATCACTGAGGCCTCCCACAGACGAGAGGATCGACAGGGCAGCCGACTGGCCAAAACGCGTGCGTTCCGTCTGTCGCTCTTGCATATGCTGAAAACATTCGCGGCGAATGACCGGTGTCGCATAGGTACAAAACCGATAGCCGCGGCTCGGATCAAATTTGTCGATCGCGCGAAGCAATGCCACAATCCCATCGCTAACCAATTCATCGTAGTTCGTTGGTGACACCGGCAATTTCTTCACAATGGAAACTACCAGTCGCATGTTCGATTGAATGACTAAAGATCGATGCCAGTGGGCAGCTCGCAATAGCCCCTCAGCCCTCGCGAGAGCCCACTGGTCCATCGTCTCAGCCATCAAGATCTGAAAGGCAAGGAATTTGTAATAATGCAATCGCCTCAGCACGGCTCGCTCTTCATCCGCCGTGAGCAATCGCGTGGAGCATAAATTGGCAAACATGGCACCCACTTCTGTCCAACGCTCCACTTCAACCACCGTCTCCAGAGGTTCCAATAGCGTGGAGCCACAGATCACTTGGGCGACATCTGCGGAGGCAAACTCCGGCAAGTCGACATAGCTGCTCGCGCTCTCTAGGAGTTCGACACGCTTGGCCTCGAACTCGGATTCGCATAGATAAACCGGGCTGGCCATCTGGCAGTAGGCAATAAAGTCATGCTCCAGCTCAGGGTTCGCAAAGGTGCGCACCGGATCACCACCGGTCGACATGTCCAAAACCACCGGCAGACGTCGCTGACGCTCTCCAGAAGATCGACCTGCCAATCGGTTCGAATCAGCCAACGATCCATCCGTTGCCTCTGTCAACAACCTTGACAAGCTCGAATCGATCGAGCCGTCATGTCTCAACTGAGTTGATTCAGCCTGCGATGATTCAGTCTGCGATGATTCAGTCTGCGATGATTCAGCCTGCAACGTTTCAGCCAGGTCGGAACAAGCGTCCCCGGAAGCTTTTGATTTTCGCGGCTTGCCGCTCGCGGATTTCCGTCGTTTGCTCGCCTTCGAATTGAACTCCGGCCGCTGGGCAATTTGGATGGATACGGCTGCAGTCATAATCATTCCCTCGCGGCTGAAGCAAACTCAACTAAATACGTTAAAGTCGTCTCTAAAAAATCGGTCATCAACGTTGAGCAAACATAATCTGAACGATTTTGAAATCGTTCAAAACGATCAATTCGGTCAGACCTTTTTACCGCTAGGCAATGACCTTGGCAACAGGAATTTTACAAAAAATGTGGAAATAGTTGGCCCAGTGGGGTAAGCTTACCCTTGTCGGCTCTCTACAATCCAATCGTTCAAAGCGTGCGGACCTTGGTCGAGCTCTTCCAGCCGCGTGAACGAAAAGGTCGAATGGAGCCGACGATCTTTGACTCTCGGGAGCATTTTGTGGACGAATTGTTGACAACTCGACAGGTAGCGGCCGAGCTACAAGTCAGTGAATCCTCGGTCAAACGCTGGTGCGACTCGGGGCTGATCCGCTTTTTACGGACCGCTGGGGGGCACCGACGTATCGAGCGTTCCCAACTCAAGGAGTTTGTGACGTCGACGAACTATCGATCGTTCGATAAAGCGACCAAGGGTGGTGCCAGCCAAATGGTCTTCGAGGCGCCCGAGACCTACCGCACAATCACCCGTGACGACATTATTCGTCGCTTCCAAATGGCACTGGTCGCTGGTGACGAAACTGCCTGCAAAGAGTTGATTGATCAATGGCATCAACGCTTCCAGGGAATCGCACAACTAGGTGATCTGCTCATCGCCGGTGCGATGGAGACGGTCGGCAAACTGTGGGAGTGCGGCCGAGCCGAAATCTTCGAGGAACGTCGCAGCTGCGAAATCTGCATGCGACTATTGGCCGATTTGCGGTCTAAGGTGCCCGACCTGGCTCCTGGCGCACCAAGGGCTATCGGAGGTACCATAGCCGGCGATCACTACACGCTGGCCAATTACCTGGTCGAACTGGTGCTGCGTGAAGCTGGTTGGAACGCGACCAGCTTAGGGGCGAACTTACCCCTGGATACGCTGCTGGCCGCCGTACGCCGCGAAAAGCCCCAACTGCTCTGGTTGAGCATCTCGCATGTAGGCGATGCCGAAACGTTCATAGCCCACTACAATCAGTTCTACTCGCAACTGCCAGCCGATCTGGTGGTGACCGTGGGTGGTCGAGCCCTAACGGATGCCATTCGCCCACGCATCGGATTTTCAGCTCACTGCGATAACCTAGAACAACTTTCCGCACTTGCGCATGCCGTCTTCCGCTCGCGATGAACTCCCAACCACCTTCAGCCAACCAGGGCCCGCTTGATCAGGTTCCACCTGATCCGGGACCACCTGAGCAGTTCCCGCCCAACGACAGTCGCCCCGAAGCGGTCGAACAATGGACTCTGCGACAAGCGCAGCAGCAGGTCGACACATGGATTGCGACGCTTGGAGTCCGCTACTTCTCAGAATTAACCAACCTGGCACAATTGATGGAAGAAGTCGGCGAGGTCGCGCGTATCCTGTCGCGTACCCATGGCGAGCAGAGCTTCAAGGATTCGGACAAACAAGCCCGCCTGTCTGATGAATTAGCCGATGTGCTCTTTGTCGTTATCTGCCTGGCCAATCAGTCGGGTATAGATCTCCAGACAGCACTGGCTGAAAATTTGAACAAAAAGAGCCACCGCGACGCCACGCGCCACCAAAAAAACGAAAAACTTCGCGGTTAAACATTTAAGGGGTTAGCCCCTTTTTTCGGATACCATAACAAAAAGATATCAACTATGTCGCTGACGATTATGCGTCGCATTAAGTTCTGTGCTGGCCATCGACTGTTTGGTCATGGAGGCAAATGCGAGCACTTCCACGGCCACAATTACGTGGCCGACTTCTTTGTGACGGGAGATCAAGTCGATTCGGTCGGGCGCGTGCTGGATTTTGCTGACCTAAAGGCCCGCGTTAAGGGCTGGATCGACCAACATTGGGACCATAGCTTTTTGGTATTCGACCAAGATCGGAACGCTCGCGCGGCCTTGGAAATGGTGCAGCCCAAGCGACTGTTCCTGCTGCCCTATAATCCGACGGCCGAAAATATGGCCAGGTATCTGCTGGAAGAAATGTGCCCCAAGGTGCTCGAAGGCAGTGGCGCCCGCGCGGTGCGCGTACGGCTGTGGGAAACCGACGAATCCTACGCAGAATGCTCTCTCGATGAACCGTCTGGAACTTAAAAAGTTCAGTGGATTTCGCGGATTTCTTATAGGCCGTGGTTCAGCGACCAAGGCCCG
>JADLDX010000799.1 GCA_020846515.1 Pirellulaceae bacterium | reverse complement strand
GGCACATTTTGGTTGGCCATTGGCGACGAGTACGCTGCTGAACTCAAGATCGCCTCTCAAAAGCTGGGCTGTCACTGCCGAAACTGGGTGGTCTGGTACTATACCTTCGGCGTGCATTGCAAAAACAAATTCACGCGCTCGCACGCGCATCTGTTCTACTTCGTCAAAGACCCAGCGAAATTCACCTTTAACTTCGACGACGTGGCTGTCCCGTCGGCTCGCCAATTGGTATACGGTGACAAACGTGCCAATCCCACTGGACGCACCCCGGACGACACTTGGATTTTGCGTCCTCAGGATTGCCCAGCAGGATTTACCAACGAAGAAGATACTTGGTATTTCCCGAGAGTCGCGGGTACGTTTAAAGAGCGCGCCGGCTTTCACGGTTGCCAAATGCCCGAACAATTGCTGGGACGGATTATTCGAGCATCCTCTAATCCTGGCGACATTGTCCTGGATCCGTTTTCGGGCAGTTCCACCACGGTCGTCGTCGCCAAAAAGCTCCAACGACGGTTCTTGTCCTTTGAACTATCCACCGATTACCACCGACTGGGTCAGGCTCGCTTAGAAGCCGTTCAACCCGGTGATCGGTTGGAAGGTGCCGAGGAACCCAAAGTCTCAGCCCCCACGACCGTTGGAGGACGCAAGCTGGGAGACAGCCCGACGCGACGACGCACGAAGAAGGAAAGTGGCAATGTGCTGCCAGGTATAGATTGGTTACCCGGCGCCAATGATCCAGTTTGAAGCCTCTTGGGCGGCAGAGGCGAAGTGAGCCCACTAGTATCGCTTGACAATCTGCCCTTGATGCCCAACCATATAGTACAGCGAAAGTCACATAGCACGGATTGACCTCTTTCCTTCGTGGGAAAGAGGTCTTATTTTTTGTCGAGTCTCGGTTCCAAGGTCGCCTTTGCGGGAGTAGCTGGCATGTCGGATATGGTTCCGATGACGCGTGTAAAATACAACGCGATCAAAGAAGAGATTGACCACTTGGAAAATGTGGTCATGCCCGAGATCGCTGAAAAGATTGCTGAAGCGCGGGCCGAAGGCGATTTAAAAGAAAATGCTGAGTATCATGGCCAGCGCGAGCGGCAGGGGCTCATGCAGGCTCGTATCAATGACAAGAAGGCTAAACTGGCCAACGCGTTTATTATCGACCCCGCCAAACTACCTAAAGATGAAGTCGGACTGCTGGCCACCGTCAAAGTCAAAGATCTAGACTTTGGCGATGAAGAAGAGTTTACCTTGGTAGGTCTCGGGGACGAGGACTACGATTCGGGTAAGATCCTTTCCAACAGCCCAATCGGTTCCGCTCTGCTCGGAAAAAAAGTTGGCACCAAGGTGGAAATTGCGGTTCCAAAAGGAAAGATCAGGTTTCAAATCCTGGCAATTGACTACCGCGAACTGGAATAAGGTGTCCCCTTGGCCAATGATCCCAACCATTTACCCAATTCATCCGAGAAATCTGACACCCAAGCTTCTTCCTCCGCAGACTCCAACTCTGCGGGCAACGCAATGGCGTCAGAGACCAGTGCCTCTGTCGGCCAGAACAATTCCGACGGTGTAGAAAAATTAGCCGAACCGTCGATGGGGCCTGCCTGCCTCGTGATTAGCGTGTTGGCCTTGGCGATGTTCAGTGCCTTCTGCGGCATAGGTAGTTTTTTTGCTTTTAGCAATCAACCGGCCCTGGCCGAACGCGGCATCACGCAAATGCTCATGCCTTGGGTGGAAACCAGCAACCTGTCTCCCGGCTATAAACGGGAGATCATGGCTGATCTGCAAGACACGGTAGAAAAGGTCAAATCGCGTACGCTCACCTCGCGACAACTATCGCGATTGAAAAGCGCCTTGGAAGACAATCCAGTTTTGTTGTGGGGCAACGTCGAAGGTGTCCTTGCGCAAGCTGAGTCGGCCGGTCTTTCGCAAGTCGAGATCGACGCAGCGAACCGTATCTCTCAACGCTTGTTGCACGCCGCTGCCATGCGAAAACTTGGTCGCAATGATTTGGTGTATACGCTTGAGGGATGCACCCATACGCGGAAAGATGGCGAAGGCTTAGAGGTCAACACATCCTTGACCGCCCAGCAGATCCAAGAGTTTTTGGGACGAGCCGAACGGTTCATCAACGGCAACGGGGTACCCAACGAGCCATTTGAAAAAACCGTTCCTGAGGTGTTTCGGGGGCTGATTGATGATGCGCTTACAGTAAAATGATTATAACCTAAGGCCAACTGACACTTGGCAGGTTTGACCCATCAAGCGTCCCACTGGCCCTATTGGCCCTCCGCCGCTCGACTCCCCCAAAGCCTCTGTCTTATCACCCGACAAAGACGCACCATGGCCCACCTGATCGCAATCAACGGATCCTCGCAGGGCACGCAGTACGAACTTGAAAAATCGATCATCATTTTAGGGCGACATCCCGATTGTGATGTCGTACTGGATGCTGGTGCTGTCAGTCGCCAACACGCCCGCATCGTTCGCCGCGGCGATGAACTTCTGCTGGAAGATCTCAAGAGCCGCAACGGTACTTTCCTCAATGGTCGCGCGATTGCCGAGGCCACGGGACTGTCCGATGGCGATCTGGTTCGCATCTGCGACCTGGAGTTCTCATTTCATACCAACGATGCCATTGCCCTTTATGACTCGACGGTCATCAAAGATGGTTCATCGACGTTCGGCGTAATGCTCATCGATGACTTGGATGACTCGGCCAGAGCGGTCTCCAACAAGATTGACGTACGCAGCGGTACCGCCGGTTCGCAGTTGACCACTTCGGCCGAAGTGCGACTGACGGCCGTCCTGGAAATCGTTCAAAGTCTTGGGAAAGCCGTAGTCGTTGACGACGTTTTGCCCAAAGTCTTGGATACGCTGTTCCGCATCTTTGTGCAGGCCGATCGCGGCTTTATCGTGCTCCGCGATAAAAACGGTGCCTTGGTGCCCAGGTGGCTCAAGACGCGTCAAGCCGATATGCAAGAGACCTTTCGTATCAGCCGCACCGTGATGCGCGAAGTCATGGACAGCCGTCAAGCGTTGATCTCGCTGGACGCATCCTCTGACGAGCGATTCGATTCGGCCACCAGCGTGGCTGACTTCCGCATTCGATCGATGATCGTCGCGCCACTGCTCAGCAGCGATGGTGAGGCGATTGGTGCGATACAAATGGACACGCTTAATCAACGTCGTCGCTTCGAAGATTCCGATCTGGAGATTCTGGCGGCCGTAGCCGTACAAGCGGGCGTCGCGATCGAGAACGCGCAGCTAAACGAGCAACGCGTTGAACAAAAGCTGCTCGAGCAGGACTTGGATCTGGCCAAACGCGTCCAGCAGGCTTTCTTACCGAGCAAGCATCCCGACTTACCTGGCTTTACGTTCTATCATTTTTATCAGCCCGCTCAACAAATCGGTGGCGACTACTACGACTACATTCCACTCTCAGACAACCGCACCGCCATCGTGGTCGCCGATGTGGTCGGTCACGGAGTATCTGCCGCCATGCTCATGGCGAAATTGTCGGCCGAAACTCGCTATTCACTGGCCTCGACTGCATCCGTCAGTCAAGCCATCAGCCAACTGAACACTCGTATTTCCGCGTTGGGCGTCGAGAAGTTCATCACCTTCTTGTGCCTGGTACTGGATGCCAAATCTGGTCAAATTGAAATCGTCAATGCCGGGCATATGGCGCCTCTGTGGCGTCGTGCTGGATTGATTGAGCAACCCGGAGAAGCAGAGTCCGGCGTGCCACTCGGCATTATGGACGACTACGAATACGAAAAGAGTAGCATTACGTTGCAACCAGGCGAACGACTGGTGCTCTACACCGACGGCATCAACGAAGCCCCAAATGCTGAAGGCTCGCTGTTCGGCATCCCGCAAATCGAAAAGCTGCTCTCAGCCGCGAAACAAGATGTGGCCGACATCGGTCAAAACCTTACCGATACGGTACTCAAGTTCATCCAAGGTACGACCCAAGCCGACGACATGTGCTTGCTGGTCATCGGTCGCGATTGATGACGATCAAGCGCCGAGTGCGTTGGATGTTGCTTCAGCCTAATCCACCGTCTGGCGACGGTGGCTACCCGGTCCACCGCCTGGCGACGGTGGCTACGATCAGTGTGCCACTGCTGAGCGGCGCGACGCTTTGCAGGCCACCTGGCAGTGACTGCACGCCGTCCCGCAACCGCGCGTGGCCTCCGCTGTTCCACACCCTGGTCCACAGCCATGTTCCAGTAGTTTAGAGAAGTCGCTCGCAGCCACCGTTTCTTGAAAAATCTGAGCGAAACGCTCGATCTGCGCATCGGTCTCTGGCGAGACCTGGTCCAAGAAATGAAAGTATAAAGTGCGACCATCCATCAGTGGCTCAACCTCCAACAATCGATCGGGCAAGTCCGACTGCTTGAGCCATTGTTGACAGGCTTGTAGCGTTTGCTCTGCTAGCTCACGCAAATGATTCCACAACAATTGATCTTCGGCCGCCATGGCCCTGACGATTTGACCATCCGGCTTCAAACTATTGATGCCACTGGTCGATGACGCCGATTCAGCGGCCTCACTTGGCGCGCTGCTCACACTTGTCTCGGTGAGACTCGAGCGAAGTTCGCTGAGTACCGAACCGGTTTCCAGTCCCCTGGCCGTGCGGCAAATGACGGGTGTACCCCGACGATACCGTTGCCCGAAGGCCATAAATCGGCCGACCTGACCGTGAACTCCAACGCGCACAGCGTAGTGGCCACTAGCGGTGGGCTCTTCAGATTGGGCGTGGTGTGTAGGCACAATTGGTCCATATAAAATGAGCAGGCGTTCTATACCAAAGTACTAAGGCAACGTAAGTAGGAAAACAACGCCAGGCGGTGCGTCTAGCTGGGGAGATGGCAATGGCCATGCGCTGGATCAGGTTCTCTTCGCGTTGGTACTCTCGTTGTCCAAGTCGGCTTGCGGTACATTAGGGGGCAATTATAAACGGCTTTCATAGCTGCCTTAGAGCGTTGGGCATTAGTTTTTTCAGATTGTCAGCGGTGCGCGGCCTAACCCCGCCTGCAAAGTCTGTAGAAGACTCCTTTCGATCCGGCAGTTGCTCGCGTCCCAGTTGGCCCACTCAAGTTGTGAAAACCCCGGAAACTTCTGAATTCCCCCTGAATAACTTCAGACAACTTCAAAATAGAAGCGACTGCCCACAAGATGATCTTACGCACTGACAAATCCGCGCCGCCGGCATCTGGATCGATTTGGCACCGCATGGCTGACGATGTTTTGGCCGGTCGAGCGATCGATAGTGACCAGGCGGAAGCCATCCTCCATTCCAGCGACCTGGAACTGCTCGACCTGATCGGCGCCGCCTATCGCTTACGGTACCAGTACTTTGGAAACACCGTCCAGCTCTACTTTCTGGTCAATGCCAAGAGCGGTTTGTGTCCCGAAGATTGCTCGTATTGCTCCCAGTCGAAGATCTCGTCGGCACCGATTGAGAAGTATCGGATGCTCAGCGTCGACCAGTTGCTCGACGGTGCCAAATTGGCCAAAGAGCGAGATTCGAAGACTTACTGCATCGTCATCAGCGGTCGCGCCCCCAGCGAGCGAGAATTGACAGCTGTCGAGACAGTGGTTCCTAAGATTAAAGAGCAATTTGATCTCAAGATTTGTGCATGCTTGGGCCTGTTGACCCCAGAAAATGCCCAACGCTTGAAGGCTTGTGGTGTCGACCGTGTCAACCACAACCTCAACACCGGCGAAGCTCACTACAGTGAGATTTGCAATACGCACACTTATCAAGATCGAATGACGACGCTACGCAATGTACGAGCCGCTGGTCTAGAACTTTGTAGCGGCGGTATCATCGGTATGGGCGAGCAACCCAGTGACACCGTATCGATGGCCATGGAGTTGCGGGGCCTGGGCGTTGAGTCGATTCCGCTAAACTTTTTACATGCCATCGAGGGTACGCCGTTGCAGGGTCAGAGCGAACTGACACCCCAACGTTGCTTGAGAACTTTGTGCATGTTCCGTTTCGTCAATCCAAGTGCGGAACTGCGGATTGCCGGCGGTCGCGAGAAACATTTGCGATCGCTTCAGCCACTGGGCCTGTACATTGCCAATAGCGTTTTTGTCGGTGACTACTTGACCACGCGCGGCCAGCCACCTGCAGAAGACTACCAGATGATTCGCGATCTCGGCTTTGAGATCACTTCGCATACCGAGAACGAATAATCATGCGTTTGTGCCGTTTCAAACAGGCAGATGGTCATGTTGGTTGGGGTCTCTACACATCCGATACGATTCTGTCGCTGGATCAGCACGTGCCCCAGATTTTTCCCGGCAGGCTGGGCCACGAACTGGCGCGCTCTTGGGAAGCCTCGCTACCCATCGGTGGCCAAACATGGACATCACTCTGGAAAGTGATGACCGATGTGGCGCAGTCCGACCAATTGGCTAGCGGTTGCCAGCGGTTACCGGTCGAACGTGTGAAGTTGCTGCCGCCGCTGGCCTCTCCGCCAACGCTACTGCTGCTGGCCGGCAACTATGCTGAACATGTCCGCGAGCAAGGTGGCACGTCGGCTGAAAAAGCAGCTACGTTTCCATACGTATTCAT
>JADLDX010000798.1 GCA_020846515.1 Pirellulaceae bacterium | reverse complement strand
CCGACATGAGCGAACGGGTATACTGACCATGTATACTCTGCGGTAGCTTTTACGAATGGTCCTGTTTCTTCACCGGAGGCGCATGCGGTGGATGTAGTCAGTCATTCGATCACAGATCTAACGATCTTTGTGTTGGCCATTTATGTCGGATATCACGTGGTCTGGCATGTGACGCCAGCCTTGCATACACCGCTGATGGCTGTCACCAACGCCATCTCGGCCATCATTATTGTCGGCGCCATGTTGGCGGCCGCCTTGACTGAAACGTGGACTGGCAAGTTGCTTGGTGCGGTGGCTGTCGCGCTGGCGGCTGTGAACGTGTTTGGTGGCTTTCTGGTCACCCGGCGCATGCTGGAAATGTATCGCCAGAAATCGCCAGCGTCCAAAGCTAGCCCAGCCAGTGCGGCCAGTCCAGCGAGGCTCTCAAAGCCTGATGTCTCTGCCCCCAAATCGAATTGATGGAGCCCGCCCATGAGTCTCAATGTGGTCGTGTTGCTCTACTTGGTTGCCTCGGTCTGTTTCATCCAGTCGCTCAAGGGGTTGTCCAATCCCAAAACCGCTGCCCGCGGCAATTTGTTTGGCATGATCGGAATGGCCTTGGCCGTGGCCACTACCGTCGCGCTGATTCTTCAATTACGCCCTAGCGGTCACGGTCTACCGCTGGTCCTGGTCAGTGTGATAGTGGGAGGAGTCATCGGCACGGTGATGGCCGAACGAGTGGAGATGGCGAAGATGCCCGAGCTGGTGGCGTTCATGCATTCGATGATTGGACTGGCCGCCGTGTTGATTGCCATAGCCTGCGTAGCCGAGCCCTGGGCGTTTAACCTGGTCAGCAAAGGCCAACCTATTCCACTGGATAATCGCGTCGAATTGTTTTTGGGAACGATCGTCGGGGCGATTACATTCTCGGGTTCGGTCATCGCGTACGGCAAGCTATCAGGTGGTTATAAACTGCGAATATTCCAAGGTGCTCCGGTGGTGTTTGCTGGGCAGCACTGGTTGAATTTAGCCATTGGTCTAGCGACATTGATGTTCGGTGTCTGGTTTACTATCACTCAGGGCTGGACACCGTTCCTGTTGATGACAGCCCTATCGTTCGTGTTGGGCGTGCTGATCATCATCCCCATCGGTGGTGCCGACATGCCCGTCGTGGTCTCGATGCTCAACAGCTACTCGGGTTGGGCGGCCGCCGGCGTTGGTTTCTCGTTGAAGAACCCCATGTTGATCATCGCAGGTTCCCTGGTGGGATCCTCCGGCGCGATCCTGTCGTACATCATGTGTCGCGCGATGAATCGATCTTTTATCAGCGTCATCCTGGGTGGCTTCGGCGCTACGGCCACCAGTTCCGCGGCCAACTCGCAAGCCCGCGGCGTCAAGACCGGCGCTCCGGAGGATGCGGCTTATCTTCTTTCGCAAGCCAGTTCGATCATCATCGTGCCAGGTTATGGTTTAGCCGTATCGCGAGCTCAGCACGCCTTGTTCGAACTGACGACCAAGTTGCAGCACTGTGGTGTGCAAGTGCGATATGCCATTCACCCAGTGGCTGGTCGCATGCCGGGTCATATGAATGTACTATTGGCGGAGGCCGAAGTACCGTATGAACAGGTCTTTGAAATGGATTCGATCAACTCGGAATTTACACAGACCGATGTGGTGCTGGTGCTGGGCGCCAACGACGTCGTCAATCCCGCCGCGCTCGATCCGAGCAGTCCCATTGCCGGCATGCCGATCCTGGAGGCTTACAAGGCCCGGACCGTAATCGTAAACAAGCGTTCCATGGCCGCCGGTTACGCCAACCTGGACAACGAACTTTTCTACATGGATAAGACGATGATGGTCTTCGGAGATGCCAAGCAAGTTCTGGAAGATATGGTCAAAGCCGTTGAGGTTAGTATACACTAACTCAGTCAATTGCTTGATATGTAAAGTAATTGCTCGCCGGCTTTGACACGGACCATTATGCCCCCTGAACGACCGATCACTCCTTCCAGTGTGCCTCATCTGGACATTTTGCTGACCGATGATGGCAGTCGTACGCTCCGCGATCGTCTTCTGAACGAGACCTATCACAGTGGCTGTGGTGCCCTGTCGGAGTGTTTGCATGTGTACCTGAGAAACAGCGGCATTGAGCAGAAGTTGCAGCGTGCCGCTGATCATGCCAGACCTGTGCGAGTGCTCGAGATCGGTTTCGGCACCGGCATGGGGTGGCTACTGACGGCCATGGCGGCGGAGGTCTATCAACACCCGTTGGTCTATGTCAGCCTGGAGAAGCAACTCTTGCCGGCCGAGGTGCTGGCCATGATCGATACGGCCTCAGCGGTCGATGTGGCCGTTGCTAAAGGGTGGCTATCGCCAGAGTTTGCAAGACTTCGAGAGATCGAACAGCGTTGGCTGGCATTCCGCAGTCGTTTGAGTTCAGGGAGCGGCGCGCTGGCGTGGCTTGTCAGTGAGCACAATGGCTTGCAGCTCATTCTCGGCGATGCGCTGGAGATACTCAGCCATACTCGGGCCGAAGACCCAGTGAGTTTGGGCGTTGCAGCAAGTTTGGATGGTCTTACGGCTTTGGATGAGCCGCTGGATGCGATTTACTTCGATGCCTTTAGCCCGGCCACCAATCCAGAACTCTGGCAAGCCGAACTATTCAAAAATCTGAAAGATCGTCTCGCGCCCGATGGACTGTTAGTCAGTTATTGCGTCAGCGGGGCTGTGCGCAGGTCATTGGAGAGTGCTGGATACGAAGTCACCCGGCGACCAGGGCCGCCGGGTGGTAAACGCGAAGTTTTGGTCAGCAGAGCCAGAAAAGGGGTCTGACCCGGGTCTGACCCCTTTTTTCTGGTTCTAAGGCTGGTCTGGTGCTTCTG
>JADLDX010000797.1 GCA_020846515.1 Pirellulaceae bacterium | reverse complement strand
GTGGGTCGGTTGATCAGCGCTGTTTTTCATTCCAATGATGTCACAATAGTGCCCAACCAAGATTCGCATTACTTCTATGACGCGGCCGGCAACCGGACAAGGACGCTCGAAAACGGTAGGCTGATTGAGTACACGTAGGACATGACCAACGAGATTACTCAGTGGGACGGTGAGGTCGTGAGTCATGATCCAGATGGAAATGTGACATACATCGATCGGGATTCTGACTTATCGATGGGCTACGATGCGCTGGGTAGATTGGTCAGAGTTGAAGAGGCCGGAGTGGTCACGGAGTACCGCTACAACAGCTTTGGCAATCGAGTTGCAGAGATTCGCGCCGGAGTTGAGACCCGCTATCTGGTGGATCCATTCGGCGGCGGTAACGTCATGGCCTCCTATGATTCCAGTGGCCTTAACAAGCAATATCTGCTCGGAAGTTCTATCATCGCACAATTGTCCGATGGCGCATCGAGCGAATATCTTGAAATGGACGCCATCGGGTCTGTGGTTGGCTTAAGCGACGGCATAGGTAACGCATCGGCCCAGTTCGCCTATGATCCTTTTGGTCGACTCATGACCAGTACAGGCACCGCATTGTCTGACTACCTTTTCGTGGGTGGTCTAGGCGTCGCTACCGAATCCGCTTCGCTACAATTCATGCGCCATCGATACTACTTACCAGACTTGGGTCGATTCTCTTCGCTCGACCCTGTTATGCAACTGGGTGGCAACAATTATGCATATGCAGACAATGCGCCGACGGTGCTAGTTGACCCACTTGGATTGCAGTCCTGTCCGGCGACACCTACACCTACTCCGGTTTCGCCACTCAGTCCAACACCCAGTTCAACATCGACACCGATAAATGCTGAAGTCGCTGAACAACCGGGGGAGGTTACGGGGGCCTTTCTTACAAGCCCATTGGGCGGCATGCTGAGTCTTAATCGTGAGGCATCGGAAACATCGCTTGGATTGAATCTGTCCAATGGAATGTGTGGCGGCCAAACGACGCCATGGCCGTGGAACGGGGGATACACAAGCCCTACGCCAAGAACGCCTCAAAACGGTGGTCCTACCTGGCCCATCGAAGTGACATTTTCTAGGGATCCGAATCAGAAAGTTGGGCCAACCGGTGTTGGCCCTCAGAACTTTGTCGCCGGCGACTCGATGCTCAGTTACCGAATTGATTTTGAGAACGACGCCACCGCAACGGCGCCTGCACAACGAGTGACCGTAACGGACACTCTCGCCAACACGCTAGACCTGAACAGCCTGCAATTCACTGGCGTTGGCTTTGGCGACCTGTTTCTGCCGATCCCTGTGGAAGACTCGCAATACTTCCAAACCACTGTCGGTTATACCGTCGATGGAAAGTCGATGCGCGTGACTGTTGAACTGGGTATTCGTTTGCACACTCGAGAGATATTCGCAACCTTTCAATCGCTGGATACGAACTTCGAATTGCCGCCTGACGTACAAACCGGTTTTCTGCCGCCAGAGGATGGATCCGGTCGGGGCATGGGATACTTTACGTACGACGTCCAGGCAATGCCGGGACTTGCAACTGGGACGAGCATTCGTAATGTGGCTACGATCACGTTCGATGAAGGCGAACGAATCGATACCAACCAGATTGATCCGCATGATCCAACCAAAGGCACCGATCCAAACAAGGAGGCGCTGGTAACTCTCGATGCGGAAAGTCCGAATAGTAGAGTGAGTGAATTGTCCGCGGATAATCGACCAGTCTTTGAAGTTCAGTGGTCCGGGAGCGACGGCAGTGGCGCTGGCATCGCGTTGTATGACATCTATGTCTCAGTGGACGATGGCGAGCGACAATTGTGGCTTGAATCTACTACTGTCACGCACTCAAAATTCTACGGCTTATTTGGTCATCGATATGCATTTACCAGCGTGGCTCAAGACACGGTTGGAAATCTGGAGACCTTTCCAGTACAACCCGATGCCGTGACCACTGTAAACATATTCCCTTGGCAGAACATGTGGAATCCGACAGACACAAACGATGACAGTCATGTTTCGCCCATCGATGCCTTACTGGTGATCAATGAACTAAATACGCGGGGCAGCCATATTTTGCCTCCCGGTCAAGATCCCGATGCGCTGCTGCCCTACTTTGATGTAAGCGCCGATGGTTATGTTTCTCCGATAGACGCGTTGATAATCATCAATGAAATCAACAATCAGGTTCTAGGCGAAGGAGAGCTCGCGCACTCGGGCGCGGTTGGGGATGTCGATCGGCGAGATGCGCAGCTGGAAATGGATAGCCGTCTCGACCTGCCGATGGCTCGGAGGGACGCATATGAAGTCGCCGATTGTTTGTTTGGAGACTTAGACTGGCTGGAAGAAATGGTCGATAAGCGTCGTCGTCGTCGCGGATAGCGATTCCTATTCCCCATTGTAGAACAGTTGTCTTCAACTGTTCCCCCAACTATTGCCCGACAGTACCCAACAGAAACACATGCCAAACAGAACCCGATTTGGACAGGCTACGCACGTTTGCCGCCTCCCATTCGGGACTTGGGTACATCCGTCATGAAAAACCTGTGGTAGCGGCCCCGGCTTGGATGGAGCTGATTCGTCCTGGAACCTCGTCTCTCTTTTTCCATCGAAATTTAAGTGCCCTAATCCCGAATTAGACGCGTCAACGTTCGTGTTAGCTCCAATATTGGCATACCGCTCTCGAATAGATAGTCTGCTGAACTGGTTCAGGCCGAAGACTATTCATCAAAAATATTGGTTGCCATGAAAACATCGAACTGCCTTTCGTGCGTACTGGTTGTTTTGCTTAGCCTGGGTTGCAACCGGCCACAATTGGTTGCGCCCTTTGAAGAAGAGCGCCTCGAGCTGATCTACGAAACGGATGGTCGGAAAGTCTTTGTAGTTGATGACGGGAATGCTTATCGCGAAACAAAACCAGGTGAAGCATGGGAGTTGGTTACGCGAGTTTTTGATCCCGAGGAAGTACAGCGTTCTTACACCATCGAGGATGGCAAGACGTATCGCGTTTCCCCAGACACTCAAAAGCGATTCGAAGTACTAAACGAATTAGTCGAATCATTTGAAGATGTTGAATGTGGATTACCAGGACTGCGAGAACTAGTCAGTGAACAACGGCTGCGGTGGGGTTCATTCACGCTTCAGTCTCCAGAGGCGCCCACGGTTGCAGACTATGTTGCACATCGCCAGAAGATGCTAGCCGGCCAAGCAGACTTTCGCGATTGTCGCCTGGAGCCTACCTCGGAAAAAGTTCATTCCGGTAACAGGTCGCTCAAATGTGTTGCGCCTTCGAAACCGGACGACATGATTACTTGCAAGGCCAGCCTCTCAAGTCCGCTGGTCTATTTCCGAAACGGAGACCATTTTTGGTTCGAAGCTTTCTACTGGGCTGAGCTGAGTTTACCGATGACGCTCATCGATCTGGAGTGTGAGTTTGTGGCGGAGCATCCCGGAATACGGCTGCGCATTTTCGACGATGAGACGTTAGGCATTGAGCTCAAAGCGTTGGACAAACCAACTTACCGTCAGCCTGAGCAGTCTCGAGTCACCTTTCCTCGAGGCAAATGGGTACGTGTTCGAGTGCATTTCGCCCTGTCGACTACGGATGGAAAAATGGAAGTGTGGCAAGACGGCCAAAAAGTTTTAGACCGGACTGGGATGACGCTCCCATTTCGGTCGGCCATTTATAACAGCCTCGAAGTTGGTATCTCCGCCCATAGTAATCCTAAGCAGCCCTGCGTGCTGTACGTCGATGACCTGCGTTGTTCATCTTTTGAGTTGACTGAGTGAGGCAGTTGTACGTTTGCACCGCCACACCACTCACAATTGACATAAACGGTTTCATCGGTGCTCGAGCCGCTGCAAAGATACGCCGTAAATGATTCGTTTCGAAAAGACAGGCCGCCGAGGCGTAAGCTTTGAACGCGGTCGTACATTTGTGCCTCCCTCTGTCTTGCTTCGGGAAACGAATCGTGCCGGACGTGAACATGCATCGATTATTGTGTAGCCGAAACTTGCGTTTTGGCTCGCTCGCACTGACCTGCGGCTTGGTGCTTACTCATTATTTGGCACCGCCCTGGCTTGGTACGAACCACGACAATGAATCGTCGCTGCCAGTGACCAAACGCAAGACGGAATTGACCTTGGAAGAGTGCTATGAGGCGTTTGTGGCTGGCCAGATGCACCTGCTCGAAGAAAAACTCGCGCACTTGCAGCGAGAGATGCCAGAAGATAACAGTCACTGGAACTATGGCAACGTCCTTCACCAAACGATGATCATCAACGGTCTACTGGCTCTTGGCAGAGACGATGACCTCGAGCGAGCCAAGGGATTTTTGGTTCTGGCAGGCCAGACGCCGGGATCGCCGCAATTGGGCAGTTACGGACCGAACATGCTGCTTGCCAAAGTCCTGCTTGATCGTGGCGAATATGAGGCCGTCGAATGCTACATCGATCAGTGCGGGCTATTCTGGGATTCAGGTAAGGAAGAATTGGCCACTTGGCGATCGCAAGTGCGTGTGCGTCAGATACCCGATTTTGGCGCGAATCTTTTCTACTGAGACGTGGATGCTAAGCAGTGTCGCCAGATCGTAGCCACCGTCGCCAGACGGTGGATGCCCAACTACCGCTTGGCAGCGGTAGCTACGAGCGCAGACGGTGGACGCACCACTACCGCTTGGCAGCGGTAGCTACGAGGCAGCGGTAGCTACGAGAGTAAAAACTGGCGACGATCGCTTACGGGATCTCGACGATTTCTCCACCCGAGATCGATCCAAGTCCTTGCCAAATGTTTAGGCCAATCGAGTTGCTGATGAAATGCACCGATCCGTCGCACATGGCCACCTGGACGCCACCGACATGTCGACTCCTTGATCCGACCGACTCAAGCGCTCCATTGACCGGTACACAGGGTTGATTGAGCAGCGGCTGTCGCTCCGCCACTGGGCAACTGGAAGCGCGGAGCGAATCTGGCACTGGGCTGTTGGGACCGATGAACGTAAAAATCCAAGCACCACCTGGGAAGTCATACCAGTACGAGCCACGCATGGTAATCGTAGCATCCGACGTGGCACCTCGTAGTTGTTCGCCGAAAGCCATCGAATTGCTGGTACCGTCGGTAATCGATCCAAAAGTTACGCGACGATAACCAAAAGCGGCTGGCAGATTGCCAGCGGTTTGGTTTCGAGTAGCCCCTTTATTCAGGTTGCCAAAAAATGCACCATAGTT
>JADLDX010000796.1 GCA_020846515.1 Pirellulaceae bacterium | reverse complement strand
TTTCTTCAACAACGTTGATCAGAAACTGCTTGACCGCTTGCGAGAGCAAGTAGCCACAGAAGAACGAGCCGCGGCCATTGAACGACTGACCGGCTTGGACAATCCTCAGGTTTGCCATGCGATTGCCGAGCAAAACATTTCGGTAGAGTCGCTGGCTGCCCTGCGATTGGTACCGTTGATCACGGTAGCCTGGGCTGATGATCGCGTCGAGGACAACGAACGGTACCGTTTGTTGCAAGCGGCTGAGAAGGCCGGATTGGCACCGGGCGATCCATCGTATGAGTTGTTGAGCGGTTGGTTGGTTCAGCGGCCGCCCGAGGAGCTTTTCCAGACTTGGGTCGAGTATGCACAGTCGCTGTGTCGTTCGCTGGACGGCGAATCTCGCGAGAATCTGCAGACAACCCTGGTGCATCAAGTGCGCAGTATTGCCACGGCCAGCGGCGGTATGTTCGGTTTCGGCAGCATCAGCCCCACCGAACAAAAAGTAATCGACGCCGTCGAAGAAGCGCTCGCTTAACCCGGGCATACCGGTCAAGAAAATTGTAGAACAGTTGTCCTCAACTGTTCAACGGGATAGAAGAACACCGTGAAGATGCCAGCGCGCATCGTTCCATCGCATAATCGCCCGGCATCCACCCAGCCGGGTGCGCTCGCATCGAATGGCTTTTACGCCAACGGCGTTGCATTCCATAGCCCGGGGTACGCGGCTTTGCCGCGTACCCCGGGTGCATGATGCCACCGGCGATGAATACCCCAACGGGGTTTTACAATCTCGCGCTGTCCGCGTACCGATCATGTGTCCACCGCAATCGACCATGCCCACCGACCGATGGTTCAACCGTGTTGGTCCAACCCCGTTGGGGTAATCACGTTTGGTGTGGGCCGCGACATGTCGGGGACGAAACGGCGGGGCGGGCCGCCCAGAGAGAACAGTTGAGGACAACTGATTTATAGTGTGGATCAGTTGAGGACAACTGATCCACAATGTAGGCAGGGCTTTGAATCGTGACCTAGGCTAAACCAGTGATCGTCTACCTGGATCGTAGTGGTACCAGTCGTGACGGTTGTAGCGATAGGCCTAGCGTTGATTGTGCCCTATGAGATCATTGCCACCGGCATCCGACCCCACTTCGCGCGCCGCCCAAGCGCGTCAGCTACTGACCCTCCGACGTCCGTTGGAGTGGGAAACGTGCGAGCCGCGTTTGGTGCTGTCCGCACAATTGCTCAGCGATGTTATCGATCCGCTGCAGTTGCAGCAGCATGGCCTGTTGAATCCTCAAATCGATATGGCTCCGCAGTTGCCTGTGCTGGGTAATGAGATCGGTTCAGGGCCAGGACTGGAACCGCATGCAAGCCAGGCGCATCAGCAAAGCGGTTGGACCAGTGCTGCGCAAGAATTTGGACTCAAAGGTAGCGGTCAAACAGTAGCCGTGATCGATAGCGGCATTGCCTGGGATCACTGGTCGTTGGGTAAAGGTTTTGGTGCAGGCTATCGCGTGGTCGGTGGCTGGGACTTTGCCGAAAACGACAGCAATCCCTATGACGACGGGCCATCGGGTTTCCACGGCACGCACGTCACGGGGATTATCGGCAGCGATCATGCACAGAATAGTGGTGTAGCCCCCGACGTGGACCTGGTGGGTCTGCGCGTTTTCAATGATGCTGGGCAAGGGCAGATTCAATGGGTGGAACAAGCGTTAGCTTGGGTGCATACCAATCGCCATAGCTTTGCCAACCCGATCACCCCGGTCAACCTATCACTAGGTACGACTTGGAATGCAGATACAGTTCCTTCTTGGGGCACCTTGGAAGACGAGCTGAAGCAACTCTACGATGACGGCATCATCGTGACAGCCTCGGCCGGAAACTCCTTCAAACAATACAACGCGCCGGGGTTGAGCTATCCGGCGGCCAGTCCTTATGTGTTGCCTGTCTCCAGCGTCGATGACAACGGATTGCTGAGCGACTTCAGTCAGCGCAGCGATCGCGTGTTGGCAGCTCCCGGTCGCAATATTCTGAGCACCGTGCCCGACCATGTGCTCGGCCGCGACGGCAAGGTCAATGATTTCAGCACAGCCTCTGGCACCAGTATGGCCGCGCCTTACGTAGCCGGCGCGTCGGTGCTGGTGCGCGAAGCCATGGAAATGGTGGGCATACAAGACATTACATCCGGCAAGATCATCGACTGGCTGCACGACACGGCAGACACCGTTTACGACTCGATTACCCGCGCCAGCTACAACCGTTTGAATCTGCAGCAAGCGATTGATACGTTAATACCCGATGACAACACGGGCGATGCCAGTAGCACAGCGCAAGTCATTTCTCTGAATCAGAAATCGCTAAGCAGTTGGATTAACCATTTGGGCGACAGTGATGTTTATCGATTCACGGCCAGTGCTACTGGGCAATTGACGCTGGATGCGGATAGCCAATGGGCTGAATCGTTGCGCTGGACAATCAGTCAAGCGGGCCAGCCGCTGGTCAGTGCTGGTCTGGAGGGTAAGTCGCTGGCGTTGCAGGCTGGTCAGAGTTATGAACTGCGATTGCAAGCCGATCAAGAGATCGGGCCATACTCGATTAACCTGGCCTTTCAATCGGATACAGTATCTCCGCCCAATTCCACACCAATTAATCCAACACCTGTACCCGTTCCAAGTCCCAGTCCCACCGAAGTCACGGATCTTGGTACGGTCGATTACTTGACGCGTGAAGTATCGGCCGGTTCGAGTTTACGAGCTACGGCCAAACATGATGGCCTGTTCACGGTCCAATGGGATAACGCTGACGCGGCCACTGGCAATTTGTCGGTGCGCGATGCATCCGGCACATGGCATCGCGATACCACCTGGGCAGACGGAAAGCTTCGATTGGATTTGACAGCTACCGCTGGGCAAACGTTCGACATTGTCTTGCCTGGTCAAAGCTCGGATCGCGGCAACTTGACATTGGTGGATGTGCTGCAATTGCAAGGCAAGGAACTGACGATTCGCGATACGGCTGGCAGCGATGATCTCGTGCTGGATTTGAGTCGCGGTGTCTCTGTTGTTTACGGGCAAGTGCAATACGATTTTCAGAATAGTCAAATTGAACGTATCGCGATGAGCGGTGCGATCAACAACGACGAATTGACAGTTGTCGGGTCGCCGCTTGTCGATCGAGTTGAGATGCGCGTCGGTCAGTTCACTTTGGGGAATAGTCAACTGACAGTGACTGCCCAAGGCATAGAGAAAGTGCATTTCGACAGCGGCACGGGCGTTAACGATAGCCTGGTAATGTACGACTCTGATGGCGATGATGTATTGACAGCGCGGGCCGACAGCGTGGAACTGAGCGGTTTAGGTTTTCAGTTTAGCGCTGCTCAAATCGATCGCTACTTTGTCCACGCTACGGGGCAAGGTCAGGACATGGCCTATCTGTACGATTCAGCTGGCAATGACCAGTTGAGCGTACGTCCACAGTTTACAAGTATGTGGAACGATAACTACTTTGTTTCGGTGCGTGGATTTGAACGCGTGTTTGTGTATGCTACCGCTGGCGGCTATGACTCAGCCGATCTGTATGACTCGGCTGGCAATGATCGCTTCTCGACCAGTGGCGATTCGGCGTCGATAGTTGGTCCCGGTTTCCATAGTTACACGCGTTTCTTCGAACAAGTCCATGCTCATGCCACGGCTGGCGGTCAGGATCTGGCCACTTTGTACGGGTCTGGTCAGCAGACACAATGGTTGCGAGGCAGCGACTTTGTCAGTTTCCGCGAAGATCAATGGGATCGCCATGCGCGCGGCTTTGAACGGACCGAAGCGCTGGTAAATGGTTTGCCGCAGTCGATACCTGATGCATCCTCAGTGTCATCCAATCGCCCGCTATCGATCCTTGGTGAAGCCAGCATCGACTCTGCTCCTCAGGCGGACTACGCGGCTCCGATGGTCGCATCGCCGGCCATGCATGCGTTCACTGACATGAACATGGGCATAGACATGAACATGGGCATGGTTGTGAACATTGGTGTGGACGTAGGCCAGGCGACGCCGGCTCCGTCCTCGCAGCTTTCGGACGCTGATCTGGCGGCCGGGTTGTTGCTGGAAGCTCTCGAACTGCAACTGAGCACGCGCGATGCGGTCGGGTCGGATGAACTCTACTGGCATGACAACCCTGAAGCGGAGCGTGAAATGCTGGACGAGATCTTTACGCGCTATGGCATGTAAACGAATCGCTCCGCGACTCGTCCAACAAACAACTGTTCAGGTTCATTTATTTTCTATGCAGCCATAGACCGCGAACTTCCATGACCTGTCGGCCTGGAATTTTGGTGGCCTGCAATACCAACTGCCCAGGGCCGGCGGCTAGAGTTATGTCGCCGACTCGCATCGGCACGAAATCTTTGACCAAGGACTCAGTGCCTCGCGGCGCGCGGTCGTTTTCTTGTCCGCGGGCGACTGGGTCATGTGCACGCATGACTTGACCGGCCAGCCGTGATTCACCCAATCGCACTTCAAACTGAGCACCGACATCTTCACTTGGGCAAGCATATAAAATGTCGACTGCGTATGTGCCCGCATT
>JADLDX010000795.1 GCA_020846515.1 Pirellulaceae bacterium | reverse complement strand
CCCCGAAAAAACAGGCTGCAGTAGCGCCTGTTTTTTCGACCCTCCCAAAGGGAGGGTTAGTTCGGCTGCTGCGCAGCCGCGTTAGTTCTGGGATAGCAGTTCGGTGATCATCGTGGGTAGTTTGTCGACGGTGCAGTGTACGGCTCGCACGGCGCCAGCCCGATCGACTAACAAAGCAAAATAGGGATAGCCATTTACGCCCTGCGCTTTGGCTGAAGCCGCATTCATGCCCATGGCCGAGGCGTTGCTGCTGCGGACGGTGCGCCATGCAAATCCTGATCGAGAAACCATCTGCTCGGCACTGGACATCGTTAATGTATCGTCCACGTTTATACCCACGATTTCGAATTGCTGATCAGCAATCTGCTTTCGCAACTCTTTCAACTTATTCAACTCATCCAAACTTCGAATATCGTAACTGGCCCAGAAGCAGACCAACACGACTTTGTTGCGATAACTGGACCAATCAAAGCTCTGACCGTCGAACCCGACCAGTTCTTCTAATACCAATGGTTTACCCAACGAACCCAGACGTCGTTGATGGCCATCGATCGCCATTTCGATATCAGGACTTAAAGTGCCACTGGGCATTTGCTGACGGGCATTGGCGACGATGTCGCCTAGCTCTTTGGCTGCGGAAATGTGACCACTGTACTCGAGATCTACGACAACTCGAGCGCAATAAGCGAGCGTGTTTAAGCTTGGCAGGGCTTGCGTCAGCGCACTGCCGGCTGCGGCTAGCCTGGTCGAATCCGTTTCAGTACCAGTGGTTATCCCCTTGAGCGTTTCATGAAACTGGACCAGCGCCGCAGTATTGTGGGCCTCGACACCCCACGCACGCATGGCCAAATCCTTGTCGCTGGATTCACGATAGTCGCGCACCAAACGTTGCTCGACCTGTTTGGCCTGGTCAGCGTAACCCAACTGTGTCAACACGCCGGCACACTGCTGTAACGCCAAAAATTCAACCAGGCCCCGATCCTCCGGACGCGCCATAACCTGATCGATATCGTCGAGCAGGACTTGAGGGTCTTTCACCTGCCCCTCTTGGAACTGATTTAATCGGAAGCCAAGTAGAACCAACTTGCCTTGATGGGCCATTTGCAAGTCGGGGGATTGAGCCAATTGACCGGCGACGCGTTGCAACTTTTGTGCGGCCGAGACATCACCCAAGCCTGTTAACTGCGACAGCGATTCGACCTGCGCTGCGATGGCCGACTTCTGTTGAGGCAATGTTATATCGGGCGTTGTGGCCAAACGCTCAGCCGCTTGCAACTTAATGTTGCTCAGCCGCTTGGCTTGATCGAGAAACTCGGTTTCGTTTAGCTGACTGGCTTGCCGGGCAATTGTCAAATCCTGGACCGCTCGATCGCACTCGTTCAAAAACGCGATCCACTGCTCGCCGTTGGCACTATCCGGCAGCTTCAATTTCATGAATGATCGATCGGCCAAATGCTGCGCGGTTTCTGAATTGGTCGCTGATGTGTCCACGCCACTGGATGGGATGCTCGGCTGCGTGACTTCGATGTGTACGCCTGGTTGGACTACGCTGGTCGCGGCTTCCGCGGCCGGTTGGCTGGATGCCACCGGTACGATCGCTGGATCGGCCGTTTGTGCAGTTGGTGAAGTATTGACTGGTGCCGCACTGGCTGGTGCGTTATCGCCAATCGCATTAGCTGGAGGCAACACAGATGGCATCGAAGGACTGCCGACAGAACCAGCATCCGCCGGTGACATAGCCAGTTGCTGGTCAGCCGCCGTTGTGGCTGGATTGCTCGCTTTCTTTTCTGGCTCCGCCCGGTTGCAGGCGGTTAGTGAACCAGCCAGCAATCCGGCCAGCGGTAGCAAGAGCACTTTCGTCAATCGGCCAGTGGTCGTGCGAAGTATCCAATGCATAGTTGACTCCCTTCTCTCTGATGCGTGATAGGTTGGTATGGATGGGATCGTCAGCCACCGATCGGCTGATCGGTGAGAGCTTAGGCAATCAAGCTTGTGCCTGTGTGCCCGCGCCAGGCCGCTATTCCTTGGCCTTGCTTGACGGAGACGCGTTGTCAGCAGGTTTGACAGCAGGTTTGTCAGTTGCTTTGTCAGCTGGCTTCTCTGCCGGTGATCCATTGGGTGATGTATTTGGTGACGCCGAGCCTGGCGTCTCTGGCTCAGCGGGCGTTGGCATTTCGAAGATGCGATCCATCAGTCGATCCAACTCGGCACCGCGGGCTTCCAACGAGACCACCACTCCCTCTTTATTGAGCAGCAGCACGGTCGGCAGCGACAGGACACCGTATTTGATCTGCAATTTGTCCTTAAGCTCCGGAGCAGCATCATGAATAACCGGCCAAGGCAGCTTGGCGGTTTCCAGATACTTGTCCAGAACTTCGCGTTTTTCATCCAGGCTGATCGAGATAATATCGAGCCCTTTTGAGTGATGTTTTTCGTAGTGGCGTTTCAGGCGAGGTACGTCCGCGAGACATGGTTCGCACCAAGTGGCGAAGAAGTCGACCCGCAGGAACTTGCCTGCAAAGTCGTCGGTCT
>JADLDX010000794.1 GCA_020846515.1 Pirellulaceae bacterium | reverse complement strand
GCAACCCTTTCAGGTCTGGCGCCGCCTGCGCCGCAAAACCCCCAAGACGCAACTCGTCAATCAGGTCCAGGTCAACAATACGAGTCTTGTTCAGTGGTTTCATATAGTCCTCGAACCCATGTATGAGGTCGTCTTTAACGTTGCCACCAATACCAGCCTGACACTCGAAGCCATGGACTCCACGCACCGTCCTATCCCTGGACAGCGCATCACCTTCACTCAAGGCGGCACGGGTCGCTTCCGCGCCCCTGGCATAAGGTACCTCCGCGCCACTGGCCTTGGTTCAGTATCCAACGTGCGTGGTACTGACCAGGTGACCTATGCCAACCTCGATGACTGGCAGCGCCACGAACGCGTCGGCTTCCCTTTCCAAAAGAATGAAATCGATCCCCCGCATTATTTCTACTCTGAGCAAGGTTTCGAAGCGCCCAGCCTTTCCGGCGTTGACGCTGCCATGGTGCGTCTGGACATTGCCCAAATGCTTCATTTGCCGCCGCCTCCCAGTGGTATACCGGACTTCCCAGTGCCGACCTGGAACGCGCCTGATATCACGAAATACCTGGACGCCATCCGTGGTCCTTTTCCTGGCCAGCTGGCGCTGATCCAAAGGTGCCTTGAGAAATCGAAGGACAACGACCTTAACTCTCTCCAGTCGCAATACCTCGAGAAGATCGAGACCGATGGTATCACTCAAGGCAACATTCCCAATGCTCAACCCGATCCATCCCGACCATCGACCGCGATGATCCCGGTTCTTCACACTACGCTTCTAGGTGTCTCCGGCGACAACTGGATCTCCACCGCCCTCGGCTTTGGAACGGTCGACATACCGCCTCTTGCTGAAGCTGCCCAGACGCTTGCAAATGAAGACAATCCCGATAAAGCGGCATCCGAACCGGGCAACCCACAGGCCTTCTACGACTATATGGTGACCAACCGATGGGAACTCGCCTGGAGTGTCAAAGTTGATCTCGCCGCACTGATGCAGCACCGACCCGACACAGTTGCGCCCGTTCAACTTACCTCGAAGCAAAAGCAAACCCATCGTCCAGCCAAACGCAACTTGCGAGGCAACGCCGCCATTCGGCTCAACTGGAATAGTCCAGGTTTCGCTCAAGGGTACGCGATCGCAGTCAGCCGTAACCCTAATACATCTAGTTACCTGAACACCCCGCGCGTCGGTAACTCCGGTGGCTTCGACGCCTATGTTGCACTCACACCCAATCTCTTGGATCCAGACACGCCACCTGATCTTCAGCGTCCCTCGTTCACCGACCTGCAGGCGACGATTCCATTCAGTGGTTCTGCTACTTCACGATACCTAGTTGCTGCCATCGACTTGTTTGGCGTCTGGTCTCCGTGGCGCTCTGTTAACTTCACTATCAATCCGCTACCCGTCAACAAGCCTGGCATACTTTCCGCCGAGTTGGTTCTCAATGCCGCTGCGGCCGTTGGTAAAAAAGTCCCCGCTGATCTCATCATCGAATTCGGTTGGGACTGGGACGACCGCACCCCACGCAGCATACTTTTCGATGGTGCTTTCTTTAACATTCCCGTTCCCGTGGTGAACGACCCGTGGCCACCTGCGGCCGCAGTCAATGGTCTTCAGCTCGTACCGGGTGGGCCTCCTGCAGCGCAGGTCAATATAACCTTTTCGAACGTCGGAATTCCCCAAATTGCTTCAGGGCATCCTGGCAACGTTATCCGTCTTAATCCGGGTAGCGAGTCCGCCATACCCTCCGACAACAATGACAACACGAACAAGCAGCGGCGTTATCGCTTGAAGTTGACCGGTTTCACATGCGACTTCGCCGCGAATACGAAGAACGCCTATTGTGTTTACGCTCGCGCCATCGAGGACGTTGCTCCTGCGCGCATTAGTGAACCATCTGGACCGAAGGTCGCGATGGCCTTTAATCCCCTTCCTCCTCCGACCGCGCCGCTGGCTGTGGTCAACTGGACCGCTATGGCAGACTCGACTGGCCGCGCCCGAGCTCTGCTCAAATGGACCAGTGATCCCTCGGCCAAAGGCTATGTGGTCTACGAAGCGAGCGAAGGCCAGCTCCGTACACTCCTTAACTTGTCGCCTTCCGAGCCACCTATTGGCGCCAGCTGGGTCACTCGGGCCACGGCACTTCAAAACGCCGTCGCAGCTCAACCCACAAAGAGTCTTTCCGCGTTCGTACGCATGAACATGAAGCTCATTGAGGGCGGCCAACACGAAATCGATCTCCCCGACAGCGCCTCCAACATCTTCGCGTATCAGATTGCCGCAGTCAGCGAAGCCAACGTCGAAGGGCAGCGTTCACCAGTTAGTTTTTGGGCCGTGCCTCGGCGCATGCAACCTGGCATCCCCTCGCTCCTTCTCCGCAAGGTGAACAGCGACCAAGTGAAAGTCATTGCGCTTCCCGGCGGCGGCGTCACCCCAGCCGGCTATCGCGTCTTCCGCGTCCGCAAACCCAATCTTGCTAGCGATCTCGGACTGATGGGTCCCGCCAAGATCCTCGAAAATGCTGCTGGTTGGCAGGCTCACCAGGAACCTCAACTTACCGGTGGTCCGTCGATCGCAGGCTCGAGTATCATCGACCCGGGCGCAGTTCCGCATTGGTTCCCCTACTCCTACCGCATTGTCGCCATCGGCCCGCAAAATCTTTCCGAAGGGCAGCATCGTGGCGAGTCCGCTGCCTCCTCCGTGCAGAGCATTCTTATCCCTCCTGATCTCGCGCTCACGCTGGTCACCGTATTGAAAGGAATACAACACTTCATCTTTCGCTTCACTTCCAACATCCCGCTCAAAAAGACCCCCAACGGTCTTGCCAAAATCGAGATCTTCAATCTCGACCCCGATCCACCGGTCGACCCAACCAGGGTTCTCCGCAAGTCGATCCTGGCCGTCGACGCCGATCAGATCCAGCAGGGCCTCCCCTTCCAACTTTTCCCTCCACCCAACGCCAATGTTCTTGCCACGTTTCCCCGCATCAACCGTCAAGCCCCCAACCCTCAAGGGGTCACCACCTTCTCTGTCGCCGTCCGTCGCACGGGCGGCCAAAAGGTGCGCATCATTCGCGTGACTGATCCGTTGTCCCGTTCCTTGGAAGTGGAGTTCGAGGCATAAACTATGAGTGCCATAGTCACCAGTCTCAACCAAATCGGTATGCAGGCTTTTGGCCTCACCATGCCGCGCATTGCCCCCGGTTGGGCGCCGAACGGTGTCGTCGCGAATTTCACCGCAAGTGATGATGACTTCACCCTCACATCGGACGCCAATTGGGCAGCGCCGCTGGCCGTCGTTTCGCGGCGCATCGATGCTGGGACGGACTTTGGCATCACCCTCGTCCGACCCGATGGCACGTTCGAACAAGGCCCAGGGGTTTTGCTCACCGTCTTCCCACAGCAATACCTTCGCCTGTGCCGACTTTACGCCAATGCGCTTGAACCAGCGCAACCCAACCGTCCCGAACGCGCCCGTGGTCTTCCTTGGCGCCCCGTCCCTCGCTATTTCTTTTTCCCGGGCGCCCTTACCGCCAACGACAAAAACGGCAATATCAACCCGTGGGACGACCTCCAGCGCCAGGGTCCGATGCGCATTTACGACAACGATGGACTCCCTATCGATGTGCTCGCGGTCGCCAATATTTTTGGTGTCCTGATGGACCAGTACCCGATTCTACAGGCCACCATCCTAGGTGCGCAGTTCGCGGCCAACAACATTCCGCTTACGTTGATGGTAAACCAGATCACGGCGAACACTGCCGCCGTGCGTGTGCGTATGTCCGTTCCAAGCGGCCAGCCCTACAATGGCGCAAGAGTTCAGGGGGCCACGGCGGTAAACGCAACCAATGGCGTGTTCGCCATGCCCGGCGTATCGCTCACCCTCGCCCCGGTCGATGGAACGTTCCCGCAAGCCGTGCGCGACCGTCTCTGGATTGGGCCTGCCACCACGGGTCGGCTCGGGGCGCAGTTCGCCCCGGCTGCCCTCGCGGGAGGCATCACACTCACCCGCGACTTCTTTAGCGTTCGCGTCGTAGACGTCTCCCGGTACATATTGGGCAGCCCCAATTCGTCGGACCCTGGCGTACAGGCCGAGCAACAACGTCCCGTCCCCGTCCGTATTAACGAACCCTTAAACCTGCTCGCAGACGGTAATCAGGTCGCCGCGGCTGCGGGAGCCGCCATTGCGAACGGCCCACTCTCCATCTGCGTTGCCCCCACCATTGCGCCTGACTTCAATCTCCCTACCGTTGCTGCACCCAATTGGCCTGGCTTCCCTGGAGTTCCTCCCGTCGCAAATGTCACCGTCCCGCTTAATCTCAGCAACGGATTTAACCCCTCGGCCTCCTGGTTCAACGACAATGTCGCCGCCACCCCCGACATCGACGTCATTTTCACGTTGAATGGACTTCCGCCAGGAGCCTGGGTTCGAGTCTATCCTCGTAAGTTTCTCCCTGATGCTATAGAGGGACGTGGCGATGGGGCTGGTGCGCTTGTTCCGGCAAGTGGAACCATCACCCTCCGTTTAATAGATCCGCTCGGCCTTCGCCGTCCACAGGACGTCAATCCTGCCAGCGTCAGCATCCCAGCCCAAGCCACGCTTCGCGCAGATGTCATGGTGCTTCTCCCGAACGGCAACGGCCGAATCTTCGGGAATGTTTCCACACCTATTAACGGCACTGTCGCTGTTGCGCCGCCCACGGGCGCGAACAATCTCACCGCCGCCACATTTCAGGGAATCTCTCTCGCTGGTATCCTTGGACTTCGAACTCCCGGCGGTCCAATTCCTGCCAGCCTCGCGGCGTTTCTACAACAACTCGCCGCCATGGACAATCCTCGTGATGCCCCACGTCTGCCCACGATGGCACGTCGCGAGTTGATCGCTGCTGGTCGCTCCGCCGGAGGAAACTGGTCGGCTGTTATCTCCGGGGGTCGTCTCACTGGGGAAATCATCTCCGCACAAAACCGTCGCGGAGCCCCTGGCGGACCGGGGGGACGCGAACTCCAAGCCGTTGGCGTGTCCACTCAGAACGGTCGCCTCGCTTACGACATCGCCCTCGCCGGACTCCGCCACGCAATGGGTGTCGTCTTCACTTCTACGAGCGTTGCTACCGACCCCAACTACTCCGTTCCCGCCGAACCTACGGCGCTGGCCGTCGGCGTCGCGCAAACTGCCGCACAGGGCACTTTCGCCGGAGCCGTGCTTGGTAACATCGCCCCTTACTGCGAGGTTCCTGACTTCAACGTGAACCTCACCGGGCTCACCATAACGCCCGACGATATCATCAACTTCCTCCAGTCGAACTTCACCATTCCAGCCGAAGTTAACAGCATTCTCAACGCGCTCAAGACCGGCAGCACCGGCAATGCCCCGCAGGTCGTGCAAAACATCGGCGCCGATCTACCTATCATGCTTTATGGCAAACGTGATACGCAGTGGTCGCTTCTCAATGCTATCCAGAACGCTCGCCGTTTCATCTATATCGAAAGCCCCGGCTTCTGTTCCACCGCCAAAGATCCAGGGGCCAACCCCCTTCCCACCTATGCTGTCGATCTCATCGCGGCCATTCGCGCGCGCATGACGAATGCCCAGGGCCTTCATGTCATCATCTGTACGCCCAAAATGCCTGACTTCTCACCTGGCTATGAACCGCTCGCCGCCTACGAAGTCGCCGACCGTCGCCGATCGATCCTAGGCGACGACACCGCAGTTCCGCCCGTTCCCGGCTTACCCGGCCAGAGGACCGTGGCCTTCCATCCGATTGGTTTCCCCGGTCGGCCCGCGCGCATTGAAACGACCACCGTCATCGTCGACGACTGCTATGCACTGGTGGGCTCCAGCACATTTCGCCGTCGCGGTCTCACATTCGACGGTTCGTATGACCTAGCCTTCTGTGACGCCCAGGTTGAATCCGGCGGTTCACCCGCCATTGCCGCCTTCCGTCGCGCGATCCTCGCCCAACGCCTTGGTGTCACCGCAGCATCCACCGACCCCACCTTCGTCCGTCTGCGTGATGGCGTCGAGTCTCTCTATGCGATCCGTGAGTTCCTCCTCGCAGGTGGACTTGGCCGCATCGACCGCCTTTGGAACGGCGAAACACCTGGTCTGCCCATGGTTACCCCAGCCCCAATCGATCAAGCGAACCCCGAAGGGCGCGAATTCGATCTCCCGACGGCCCTCGCCCTGGCTCTACTGGCAACCTTCAATGGGCTGTAGCGAAAAAGGGGTCAGGTCTATTTTCCGTCTGAACTTGCATTACTTTATTCGTCAGCTCGCGGAAAAGAGGCCTGCCCCATTTTCGAAACCGTCATTTGGCAATGGCTAAGAAGAAGTATTCGTTACTTGCCTTGTTCATGGACTTTACACTGGTCATCCTGGTCTGCTCAGTGTTTTTATTGGACAATTGGCTGGTTCGATTCTTGGCTTTCTTTTGCTGTTTGCCGGCTATCGTGACGTGCAGGTTAACCCAAAGTCCGCGAGTGCTGGGGATAGTGGCAGTCATCAACGGTTTCGCCGTCGGTGTGTTCCTCGCGCCTCTGAATGCTGTGGCAGACGGCGCCAATATTTGGTTCAACCGCTGCGAGGTATATGCATTTTTTCAGTGCATAATTCTTTTGATTTTTTATGTGATCTATGGCGTGAACAGAATCGTAGATTGCGTGCAAGCTAAGCACGCAATCTAGCCCTGTTCATTCTTCCGTCTCTCCCGAATCCGCCTGGCAGTCTGGCTAGTTGGCTGGCAGGATTTGGTAGCTGGATGGGGTTCATCGAACGAGAGCCGGGGAGATGCGTGCGGTAAGTGGTTTCGTGCGTGTCTTCATGGATTCAGTTGGGAAAGTCCCTCGTTTGACAGTTCGCTTCGCAGTAAGCTCCTTGTCCATGGGTTCCGGAACACGCCGTCTTTGTCTACTTGATCACAGACACGCCGAAAATCATTGAAAGCCGGATAAAGGCTTTGCAGTGCCTCTGTGGGTAACGGACACAGTTTGCCCCAATGGGGACGAGCGTCAAAAAGGTCTTTCATGGATTTACAGAGAAACGACGCGAGCTCTTCAAATTGATTGCGTCTGTGGCCTCGGTCGTAATTGGTCAAGGTGATCGAGTACCATGCCTCATCGCCTGAGAGTCCGATTCTGCTTTCAGTATCAGTTCCGTTTTCGATCGCGATACCTTCGTTGCTTGCCATCGAAACCAATGTGTCGTCGGGAAGGATTTTTCGAACGCAAATCGGATAGTGATGACAATACCGACCACGCAGCTGCTCAAGTTTGTCGGTGCAACTCGCTTCGGCGATCTGATTCCGGAACTTATCATCTAAATCATCTTGTAAGCATGCTGATGCAGCTAGAGTGTTCTTAAGGAACAAGAGCGCACTTGGCAACTGATGACGTTGAACAAAAAGCTCGATTTCGACGTGTCGAAACAATTCGTGCTCCATGACCAACTGTGAACTTGATGGTCCAGTGACGCGCCAGTTTCGGATCACACAAGCGGGCGCAAGCCAGCGAAACACAGCTTTCACCGCTACTTGAATACGAAGCACACGTACGACAAGGAGAATGAGCCAATGCATTGCGATGTCGAGCACCAAAAAGCGATACCAATGGTAGAGCCCAATGGCCTTCGAAGTCCCAGCCTCAGATTCTCGACGATGTTGCGCAATAAAGGACCATCGCCAAGGAACCAGATAAAACTGCTGAAGCGGATACTCTTGTTCGGCTGAAAGGACATCGTCCAACTGCTCGTACTCTCGAAAGTGTTCTTCCACTAGATACTTGGGGCGACACGGTATCGTGACGCTGAGTATTACACCGAGGCACCCTAGCGAGCAGCGTGCGGCGCGCAGTTCGTCTCCATCGGTGATGTCGACAATGACTGCGTTTCCGGTTTGGCTATCATATCGAGCGACGCGCACGCCAGCCACGTAGTGCGAAAGAGAATGCCTACCTGATCCATGAGTACCGGTAGAAATCGCGCCAGCTATTGTCTGCTCGGTGATAAAGCCGACAGAGGGGAGAGTCCATGGAGTTTTGCCCTCCAATTCCGAAAGCAGACGTTTGATTTGACACCCAGCTCCGACATCAACCGACATGGCTAGATCGCTATTCGGTCGTACACTGTCAAAATGGCTCAGATCAAGCAGGATATCGGGGCTGTCCAGCACTTGGCTCCATGAATGCAGGCGCCCCATGCAGCGAATCGACCTGCCTTTATTCTTGTTGAGAATGTCAAGCACCTCGGCTTCCGTGTTTGGCGTAAAATACGACATCGAATCGATTTGAACATTGCGTCCAAAATTCAACTTTTTCATTTTCGCGGTTCCTCTGCGAGATGCTTTGATACGCTGGTCTCAAAGCTAAAAGCGAGAATGAGAGATCGCCTGTGCGCAAGGTTTTGAGAAATTGTGAAATTCGGCGCACAGTGACGTAGGCAATCTCGCTTTCTAGGTAAGGAACAATGGATGAAGCGAACTCGACAGCAGACAGAAGGCGACCTCGATCGACATCGGCCGATCCTGATTTCGTTAGCTGAGGCATTGCTTTCTCCTGCGCTTCGAGGACATGTCGACGCGTCTGATCTCGTTCAGCAGACACTCATGGAAGCACATGGCAATATCGAAGAACTGGGCAAGCTGGACGATGCACCGCTACTTGCTTGGTTACGATCCGCATTGAAACATAATGTTCTGGATGCAGTCAGGCATCTGCGGACGGCAAAGAACAACGTGGCGCGGAATCTCCGTTTAGGTGATCTCCAAAATTCGTTCGTTCGACTGGAGCAGTTGCTGGTTGCAGACGACACTTCACCCAGTCAGGTGGTGCAACGCAATGAGGACATCACTTATATGTTGGCAGCCTTACAAACGTTGCCTTCGAACCAAAAGATGGCAGTCATTCTGAAGCATCTACGCGGGCATACGCTTAAGGAAGTATCGGAGATGCTTGAAGTTTCGGAATCCGCGGTTGCCGGCTTGCTTCACCGGGGAAGGCAACAGTTGCTACACCGCATGCAAGAAGACCGCGATGAGTAGCAGGCAGCCGGATGATGACGAACTGCTAAGCGACGACGAACTTGCCATTCTTGAGCGAGCGATGGAATCCGGTGGCCAATCCGGCATTGAGTTTGGTTCAAGTCAAAGGACGGAATACCGATCGGCATTTAAGCTCATTGAAGAGCTTTCAGCGCCGATTCGCAAGGCGATAGAATCACTTGACAGTCCACCAATCCTAGAAGATTACGACGAGCTGACTGAACTCGCACGCGGAGGGATGGGTGTTGTCTATAAAGGTCTGCACAAAAAGACGCAGCGGTACGATGCAGTCAAAGTAATGCGTCCAGACCGCCTTGCAGGATAAGACAACGAAACTGCAAGCTTTCTGCGACTTCAGTTTCTTCGTGAGTCTCAACTGGCCGCGCGGGTGGCTCATGAACACATTGTGCCCGTCTATCAGGTAGGAGAAACGGATGATCGTCCATGGTTTTCCATGCAATGGGTCAACGGCTGTAGTCTGCACGAATTGACAAGGGACTCGAGAATCTCCCCTGAACGTGTCGCCCGTTACATCGCACAGATCGCGCGGGCTGTCGATGTTGTGCACCGACATGGCATCCTGCACGGAGACATCAAACCACAAAACATCCTCATCGAAATACCGACCGACAGGCCAATGATCAGTGACTTTGGCCTTGCCGGTCTGGATGCTGCGTCCGCAATCACGTCGGAGGTGGGAATTGCAGGCACCCCAGCCTATATGGCTCCCGAGTTGGCAGCCGCAACCCTCAACAGGCGGACGGAAGACGATATCGCCGCCTGTCGAAGTGTTTCATCCGATGTTTACTCGCTGGGTGCAACTTTATGGGCAGCCTTGTCCGGGTGCTCACCGTGTTATGAGAATCGGACACCCCGAGAACAGCTTACCGATGTTGCAACAGGCAACGTAAGGTTTAATAAGGAGT
>JADLDX010000793.1 GCA_020846515.1 Pirellulaceae bacterium | reverse complement strand
GGAATGTAAGCCATGACATCGTTACTGTAGCCAGCTACCCAAACTGGTCCCTTCAAACGCTGCTGCAGCTCGCGTTTCAGGCGCAAGGAATAATCGATGACGACTTCGCCGCCTAAGGTGACTAACGTCAAGTGATTGCCCAGCCGGAACGCTTGCACTGGATAAGGGTAGCTCTCACGCACCTTGCCTGTTTCTTCAAGTTCCTTGAGTAACGCGGCGCCGCGACGTTGATCAAACGTATCTTTGGAGGCCTGACGGGCCAGGATCTCTTCGCGGGTTAAAGGTGCAAAGGGCAAATCGATCTCTTCGTACGCAAACGATAGCTGACTATCGATCGGGGTGGCGGCAGGCAGCAGAGCTGCTTCGACGGCCGATGCCAGGGACTTGCCATGCGTTTGTGCCATCTCGATCTTGCCGCGTGGGTAAGGATTCTGATCACCTCCGCAACCCATCACAAACAGGGCTACAGTTCCAGGGTGCGCGGCTTCTAATTCGGCTTGTGCATAGCCAGCGTAATCGCCATTGAACTGCATCAGCCCCGTGGTCGTGTTATGGCAAGCGTAACCAAATGCTACGGCCTTCAACTTGCCATCGGCTGTTTCCACTCGCAACACTTGCACATCATGGTCAACGGGGCCATCGGGATAGGGACTGTTTTGAAAACCTGTGCTGCTGGGCAAGCGACGGTTCATCGCAAAGCCACAACGCGCGTATGAGTAACCGACTTTGACCGGTTCCAATTTGTCGATGGCTTGTCCGATAGTGGCCACAATCTGGTCGCGCAGTTGAACAAAGTAGTCCTCGATGCGTTTAGCATGTTCGGCATCCACGCTGTACATCACCGATGTTTCAACATTGTCCCGCACGACAGGTCCGCAGTGCGTGTGAGAACAATTCATCATCAAACCGGCCGGGTCTATCTTGTACTTGTCCTTGATCAAATCAGCCACTTGGGCGCGCAGCGGCTGAGGAATCGAGATCAAATCGCTAGTCAGAAACACGGCTCGTTTTCCAGCTGTATCCTGCAGAACCAAGACCTTGACCATCAGGTCTGTCACCACACCTTCCGACGGCGTCTTGCGACTGGCATAACCGGCCATGTACATAGACTGCTTGGGCGTGATTACGACGCTGGCCGCTCCGGCTTGCCAGCCAGATTGGGCCTGGCATACCACGGGAAGAACTGCGCAGGCAACCAGTGCCAGGAGCGAACGGGTGAACCAACGAAGCATTGGTGATTCCTCAGGATAGAGCTCGGATGAAATTAACGTTGTCAAAGTGGCAGACGCTCGTTGCGTAGCCACCACTGCCAAGTGGTGGATTTCGCCTCCAGATGAGTCCACCGTCTGGCGACAGGTGGCTACGCGGTCCACCGTCTGGCGACGGGTGGCTACGGGGTCCACCGTCTGGCGACGGGTGGCTACGGGGTCCACCGTCTGGCGACGGGTGGCTACGAGGTCCACCGTCTGGCGACGGGTGGCTACGAGTTTTATAAGCCTCTTAGCGAATGGGCGAGTAGTCGGTGGCTTTCATGAATACCGATTTGACGCCACCTTGAACGGTCAGCGAACCGCCGGCCTTCTCTTCGGATGCTTTGCGGGCAGCGACCCAATCAGCATCTTTACCGAACGCGCCAAAGGACTCTTTGGCCGAAGCCTGACTCTTATGAGCGATGATGTACAGCAGCGTATCATTGGCGCCTTTTTGATCGGCCATCGGAGTCCAATAGGCGATGTTGGTCATGCCATGTTTCTCAAACAGCTTGACTGTATGATCTCGAAAGCGTGCGTTGAGATTCTCGAGCTTGCCCGGGGAGGCGGTATACGTGCGCATTTCGAAAACTCGTTCGCCGTTGGTGCCAGATTTAATCGCTGGTGAGTAATCGGTGGCGTGGAAGTAAACCACATCGACTTTGGCAACCAGCTTGCCATCCACTTCGCTGGCCTTGTAAGCCTTTTGCCAATCGGGATCAGCCATGAATGCCTTCCAGGATGCATCGCGAGCTTCACGCGAGGGATAAGCCAAGAAGTAGATTAGTTTGCGTTCTGGATTCTCCAGCGGCTCGAAGTAACCGATGTTGGTGATACCATGTTTTTCAAACAGTTTGACGGTGTGATCGCGAAAGCGGGAGTTCAACGCGGCCAGTTTACCTTCAGCCGCATAATAAACTCGCATTTCAAAGACGCGTTTATCAGGATCGGCGGCATTGGAGACAGTCGCCAACGCAGTCGCCAACAAGGTAGAGCCGATAGCGAGCGCCAGGGTAAACACAGATGTTTGCCAACGAGACATACTTAGGGGTTCCTTCACAGGGGGAAAGATGGGAGTGGGTTGTAGTCGAATCGCTCCGCGACTCGTCAACTGCTTGTTGACGGAGTATGGCAAGTCCCACTGCCGTATGCAACAATCCGAAAAAGGGGGCAGGTCTATTTTCTCGCTGCAATGCTCGAAAAATCCAAGTGAAATTTCATGCTCGGTACGTTCGGTATTCTTTTTTCCTTGATCCTGTTGATCTACCTGGCGTATCGCGACGTGAGCGTATTGGTGCTGGCACCGGTGTGCGCACTGGTCGCGGTAGCCTTGCAAGGCGACTTACCGCTGCTGGCTACCTATACCCAAATATTCATGGCCAGCGTGGGGCAGTTCGTTAAAGATTTCTTTCCGCTGTTCTTGCTGGGCGCCATTTTTGGCAAGCTGATGGAGGACTCGGGGGCCGCCGCCAGAATTGCTGATGTGATCGTACGCGCCGTAGGTATGAAACGTACGGTGCTGGCCGTGGTACTTAGCTGCGCTATCTTGACCTACGGCGGCGTATCGTTATTCGTGGTCGTGTTCGCCGTGTTCCCGCTGGCGCAGTCGTTGTTTCGACAAGCCGACTTGCCAGGGCGACTGATTCCCGGCACCATCGCCTTGGGCTCGTTCACCTTTACGATGACGGCGCTGCCCGGCAGTCCACAAATTCAGAATCAGATTCCGATGCCCTTCTTTCGCACGACTGCTTTTGCTGCGCCGGGCTTGGGTTGCATCGGTGGTTTGGTGATGTTTTTATTAGGTATGTGGTGGCTGAGCTGGCGTGTGTCTGCGGCTCGCGCCAGACAAGAGGGCTTTCAACCAATACCAGTGAAGTCGAATGATTCACCGACAGCGGTTGAACCTAGAATGATAACTACGGCACCTTCGACACTCACAACACCCTCGACGCTCTCGACAACACAGCGGTTGCTGCCCAGTGCTTGGAGTGCGTTCTTGCCGATCCTCTGCGCGGTGTTACTCAACTTTGTGTTCTCGCAATGGATCATTCCCCAGTGGGACACCAGCTATCTGTCTGAAGAATTGTATGGCAAGACAGAGTTGAAACGGGTATTGGGAGTTTGGTCTACCATCTTGTCGATGCTCTCAGCCATCGCGGTGACCATCGCCTTGCACTATCGGCAGACATCCGTATTGAAAGAAGTATTGTCCAGCGGCGCTCGATCATCGCTTCTGCCACTGTTCAATACGGCTTGTGAATATGGTTATGGCAACACCATTAAGACGCTGGCTGGTTTTGCGGTGATTCAGAAATTGGTTACTGGTATAGTGCCCAGCAATCCACTGATCTCCGAAGCATTAGCCGTAAACGTCCTGGCTGGTATTACGGGCTCAGCCTCGGGTGGCTTGAGCATCGCGCTCAACGCGTTAGGCGAGACTTATTACCAACAGGGATTGGCCGCTGGCATTCATCCCGATTTGCTGCATCGAGTGGCTTCGATGTCTTGCGGTGGTTTGGATAGCCTGCCACATAACGGTGCAGCCATCACGCTGCTCCTAGTTTGCGGTATGACTCATCGTCAGAGTTACAAGGACATTGCTGTGGTGACCATTTTGTGCCCACTGGCCGGTACTCTCACGGTATTGACCCTCGGCAGTCTCTGGGGATCGTTCTAACCCCTGATTCAATATTCAATGGCGCGCTTGGCCATTGATTCGATTCGAAAATGCAATGCAATTACGGGCTAGGGCCCTGCGGCTGATTAGCCGCAAGCGCGCTAGCGTCCGGTTTAGCCCGACTCCCTTACAAGTTTCGCATGATCG
>JADLDX010000792.1 GCA_020846515.1 Pirellulaceae bacterium | reverse complement strand
GGCAGGTGTCTTCGACAGTTCCAACTCTTTGCCATTTCTCTTGACAGCTGTCTCCCAAACGTTATCTTCGACGACGCCGTCCTGGCCGGCCAGCCAGGACATGTCAACCCACGTATCTAAGTCGGCCGAAGCCTTTACGTAGTGACAGGCCGCGTTGCCCAGCAGTGTTGGTCGATAAAGCAGCGAGCTCTTAGGATCAGCCGTGCGCGTGGCTTCGCAGTATCGCTCGGGTACATCAGCCGCCAGGATCGGACGACTGGTCGAATGCGATGGACCACTATTGGTAATACCTCCGCCGGTTGCGGCGGTCGGTTTGGTCGCGGATGGTTGCGCAGTGTTGCCCTGACCGGTCGTTGGGACGCCCTCAGTTGCTCGGCTCGTACTAGACGCACTGGCCGCATTAGCCTGATTGGCCGCATCGGCTGCCTTCCTGGGGGCCATCAGTTTCTGTATGTCTTGCCGCGAGAGTGGGCCGCGGAGAAAGGACAGGGCCCAGCGAGATTGAAACACGGTCGGGCCATCATCATGCACGTTATTCATCAAGAAGACTCGGTTGCCCAAGGCGGCCAATGTCTGCTCCATCGCATTGCGATCGAACTTGGACCCTGCTTGCTGGGCGGCACCTTCCAAGCCCTCGATGACCCGGGCTTTGTCGCGTTCGGTTTGCAAACGGCCTAAGAACCAGGTGCCGATGTTTGCCAGGCCTTTGTAATCCAAGTCGACTGGGTTCTGCGTGGCCAGGGCAATTCCTAACCCGAACGCGCGGGCTTGTTTCAGCAGGACCAGCATCGGTGGTTTGCTGGGGGGCTTGGCCGATGGCGGAAAGTAACCAAAGACTTCATCCATGTAAAACAGGGCTCGGAGACTACTGGTCCCCGGCTGGGTCCGCATCCAACTGAGCAGTTCGTTGAGGAAGATGGTCACGAAGAACATTCGTTCGGCATCGTTCAAATGCGCGATCGACAGGATGGACAACCGCGGCTTGCCGGTCGGCGTATACATCAGACTCTTGATATCCAAAGGTTGGCCCTCTAACCAACCAGCGAAACTAGGCGAGGCCAATAGGTTATTAAGCGTCATAGCCAGCTTCATGCGATCGGCTGACGGCAAAAAGCTTTCCAGATCAAATACGCCGATTCTGCTAATGGGCGGTTTTTGAATCAGTCGGATGAGTGAACCTAATTCCAGGTCCTGTCCCTTGGTCCATGCATCATGAAAGATGTTCGAGAGTAGAATATGTTCTCGACTTGTGAGCGGGTCGGCTTCGATGCCCAGCAACGTCAACAGGCCCGATGCCGCGCCGGCAATTCGCTCGCGAAATAGGTCCGTGTCTTCGACGACTTCTGGCGGTGGAGCATTAAAACTGCGCAGCACCGTCATCGGCAAACCTGCATTGCTACCTGGTGTGTAGATGGCAAGGTCCACCGATTCGCGAAACTTGGCGATGCGATCGGGCGATTGATTCCACTTGGCTAAACCATTGCGCCAAGTGGTCGCAGTCTTTTCAGCCAGCTCCTCTATACTAATGCCTTGCCGCTTGGCTTCAGACTCCTCCAGCCAGGGTTGGAAACTGGACGCCTCCAATCCTGGAAAGGCCAACAACAAGTTCCCCAGGTCTCCTTTGGGATCGATGCAGATGGCCGGGATGCCATCGATGGCAGCCTCCTCCAGTAAGGCCAGGCACAAACCCGTCTTACCACTACCGGTCATGCCCACGCACATGGCGTGCGTCGTCAGATCCTTGGCATCGTAATTGACCAACTCGTCCAGCTCTTTGCGCTGTGCCAGGTCATACTTCTTGCCGAGATAAAAAGAACCAAGTTTCTCATAGCTGGCGTCCATGTGTATTTCCAACTTCTAGCGTTACTTCGGGGGCGTCGGTCTTTAGTCGGGTTAAACCGGACGCTAGCGCGTTCCGGCTGATTAGCCGCAGGGCGCTAGCCCACGGTTTTCCGCCCACATTAAGTTCGACGCCACTTCGGGCGTTGTATCTGACGTTGTATCTGACGTTTTTCTGACGTTTGTCGAACGTTGAGTATCAGATCGTATCCAATTGTAAGCGTCAGAAAAGACGGCGTGGGTGCGGTAGCCCAAGCAACGCACGTTGGCAGCGCGCGTGGCCCCGCTTGAGTGCCGTCGACCGCGCAGTCAGTGGCAGTTCGCCACGCCTGCCACTGGTTGCCGGCCTAGTCGTTTTTAGCCAGTTTGCCTACACTTTTGATTGTCGCATGTATGCAAATTCCATTTACCACTGAGCGTAACGATGCCGAGAGACTTTTTGCAGGGTTGTCATGACGAATACGACGTCGTGGTCATCGGTAGTGGCTTGGCCGGTTTGACCTCTGCCAACGTCTTAGGCCGAGCCGGCCATCGGGTCCTGCTGTTGGAACAGCACTACAAACTGGGTGGGCTAGCCACCTGGTTCAAACGTCCGGGCAGTCACACGTTCGATATCTCTCTGCACGGCTTTCCCGCCGGCATGATCAAGAGCTGTAAACGTTACTGGAATGACGAGATCGCCAGCAACATTGTCCAGCTGAAAAACATTCGATTCGACAATCCGATGTTCTCGCTGACGACGACGTTTAATCGCGAGGACTTCACTAAACTGCTGGTCGAACGGTTTCAGATCACGAGGGAGACGGTCGACCAGTTTTTCGATACGGCTCGCAGCATGAATTTTTATGACGATCAAAGCCTGACCACTCGAGAGCTGTTCGAGCGTTTTTTTCCTGGTCGTGAGGATGTCGTCCGTCTGTTGATGGAGCCCATCACGTACGCCAACGGTTCAACTCTGGAAGACCCGGCCATTACCTATGGCATAGTCTTTTCCAACTTCATGGCCAAGGGCGTATACATCTACGAAGGTGGTACCGACGATCTGGTTGGCAAGATGCAAGCCGAAATGGAACGCAACGGCGTGGATGCGCGTATTCGCTGCGACGTGACGCGTATCGAAGTTGGCGCTCGCGGAGTGGAGGCTGTGATTGTCAACGGACGTCGTATACGCTGCCGCGCGGTCGTCAGCAATTCGAACTTGCGTGGCACGATCTTCAATCTGGTGGGTCGTGAGCAATTCGATCCCCAATTTATCGAGGAGGCCGAAGCGGTTC
>JADLDX010000791.1 GCA_020846515.1 Pirellulaceae bacterium | reverse complement strand
GCCGCAGGCGTACTCGACGTTACGCGGTGACTATAACCCGCAACTGATGTGGTGCTGAAGAAACCGGGGGCTAGCGCCCAGCGGCTGATTCAACGTGGCGCTGTCCAACTAAGGCATTAGCCATGGAGAGGTCCAGGGATTTTGCCACGGTACACAGGCCGAAAAGATGCTCAAGCCCAGCGCCAGCCAGACGATGGCTCGCCAGCCGTTATGTCGAATATGACCCAGTGCATGACCTACCAGCCAGCACCATAGCGGCGCAAACCAGTGCATCCAACGAAAACCGCAACTGACACCACCGTAGTTGCGATCCTCCAACGGCCGTAGCATGTAAAAGACAAAGCAGACCAGGCTGGTAGCGACGATCGCCAGCATGACTTGGACTCGTAAATCAAACAATCGACGAATGAACGCTCCCGTGCTGAGTTGCCAGATGGACCACGCACCCAACGGCAACAGCAACCACATGGGTGTCAGCGAAAACAGGCCATGATGTCCAAAAGTCGTATGGAAAAGATAGACAGCTCGGCTCGGCTCACCCTTGTCGACTCCCTTCTTGCTGTCGGGGTACCAATAGGAATTGGGATAGTCGTACCAGTCATCCCATTGATGAACTTTTATGGATTGGCCTTCGATCACCAACGCGAAGCGATACTGCGTGGCATCGTCCCACAGTTCGTGCACACCCGGTGTGCGGGTCACTTGAATCTTGGCTGCGTCAGAGAGCTGATAGTCTTTGTCACGCACGGCTGCCACAATTGGACCCTGTGCCAATTGCAGAGTTGATAAAGCAGAGGCAGTAGGATCGTCGGTGGATGCGGGCAAATCGAGTGTCGTGACCAATGGTCCCACAGCGCGATGGGCATAGGGCGGACGCAGGTCACCGTGCGCCAGATAGTTGACAATCATAAACGCCAACGTGATCGGCAACATACCGACCAACACACCCATGACGGCTTTCTTGAAATCGACTTGAATCAAAAGCAGGCAGACCGCAGCCACCCAACTGAGCGCGGGCAATTCACACACCGCGCACATGGCTGCTGAGGCGGCAGCCAAGATGAACCAACGCCGCGCTGGCTGGCCATCGTAGATTATTTTCAGCAGCGCCCACAACGACATGCCGGCGGCGATGGCACCGGGCAAATGATTGTTCAATGTGTTAGCAAACGTCGATACGAACGTACCCCACAACATCAACAGCATGATCACAGTGAAGGCCCACAGTGACTTCGACTGCTGTTGCCAATACTTGCCCCATAGCCACCAGAATCCGGCCAACGGTAGCCAGTTCACCAGGAATAAAATGATGCGCGCCGTCGTGAATGGTTGACTGACCAGGCTCAGTCCGGTCACTGCCCGCACGATGGCGTAGACGCCGGCATGCATCGCCGAAAGCAGTGGTGGTTTGCTGCTGTAATAATGTTGTCGACCGTCGCGCCCCCGATGTCGCACCATATCGATCGTATTCCAAGTGCGACGCTTGGTTTTCGGATCGCGGATCTGCAAAAACGGATCGATCTCGAATTGGCCATAGCCGCCCAAGGCCGCCACACTGCACCAGCGACTGCGATCATTAGCACTATGGAACGGCATTTCGCCCGTCGACGAACGCACTGTCAAAATTCGTTGACCTTGAGCCACCAATGCCGTCAGGAACAGCAGTAGCAACCACCAGGTGGGCGCTGTAAACCCTGTCGCCGTCGATGATGAAAGCATCGCAGGTGACGCGGTCGCCGAAATGGGCGAGAGTGACGAGTTATGGGGCGGTGTGTTCATTACTCAAGCGAAGAGGGGTCGGAGGGGCCGTCACTGCCAGCGTGAAATGATGTCGTCTCGCCAAGGCTGTATGGTTTGGTGTGCGGACGATTTTGCGCTGTGATCATCTCCGCAATAAACCCAACGGACAACAACTGGACGCCCAGCAACAGGGCGACGATGCAATAATAAAAGATAGCTCGCTCATGCAAATGCAAATCATCCTCAGGCAGACTATTGGCCAAGCGTGACCAGACCCACCAAACGGTCAAGACCATCCAGCCGATGGAACCAAAGGCCAACGAGGCCAGGCCCAGAGAGCCCAGCAAATGTTGCGGACGATTTCGAAAGCCAGTCAAGAAGTAGACAGTGAACAGGTCCAACAGACCTTTGATGAAGCGTTCAAATCCATACTTCGAAACGCCATGCATGCGTGGTTGATGGCGTACCGGAATTTCGGCGATCCGAAAGCCACGCGCCGCTGCCAATACAGGCACAAAGCGGTGCATTTCTCCGTATAACTTCACTTCGGAGATTACTTCGCTGCGGTAAGCCTTTAATCCGCAATTGTGATCATGCAGCCTGACACCGGTCAGCCAACTGATCAATCGATTAAAGATGCGACTTGGACCGACCTTGTGCCATGGATCGTGACGCACCTGTTTCCAACCGGTAACGACATCGAATCCCTCATCCAGTTTGGCCAACAGGGCTGGTATCTCGTTAGGGTCGTCTTGCAAGTCGGCGTCCATGGTGATCAAACGCTGGCCATGCGCCGCATCAAAGGCGGCGGCCAGCGCGGCGGCTTTGCCAAAGTTGCGTCTCAGCTTCAAGCCGCGCACCTGCGGTGATGCTTGAGCCAACGCGACAATGCGCTGCCACGAGCCATCCGTCGAGCCGTCATCGACCATTAAGATCTCAAGCTGATAGCGGTGGGCATGCGCTACGGATTGGATGTTGCGCACAAGCTCTTCCAACGAATCGCATTCGTTGTAAACCGGTATGACGATGGAGAGCAACATCCAATCTGCTTTCGATGCAATAACGTAAGGCGAAGGAGCTACTGAAACACTCTGGCGAATTCCGCCCCACCATAACATTGTCCCTTGAGGATCGCTAGCTGCCCTAAGGTCGCCGGTATTTCAGGCTCAGGCCCATGGCCATACACACTTCGGCCAGCAACCAAACGATACGAATCCAAACCGCAGCCGCCAGGGCCGCGACCGGCCCAACGATTGGTGAGAGCATCGTCGATAGCACGACTTCACGCACGCCTGCGCCGCCTGGGAGAAACGAGACGAACCCCAGGACAACTGCCATCGCGCAAGCGCCCAGCGAACTGAGGCCAATCGTTAACCAATCAACATTTGTAAACTCAGCCGATGGACTGGCTCGCAGTACGCAGTACAAACTCAGTCCATTAGCCAACCAGGTGATCGTCATCGCCAACCAGCCCTGGGCCAGTAGACGCCAATCGATACGGGAAAGCCAGTCCTGCATCAAATGGGGCTCTATTCCGCGTTGCGTTCTCCGCAGTACTTCTCGCAGCAGCGGTGGTAGCGTGGGCACAAACGTCATGACCATCAAGCCGATGGCCAGCAGGGTCCAGCGTCCATCCAAACGCAATCCCAACAGGCACAACGCGGCCAGAGCACTCCCAACGGCCATCATGGTCAACGTCTCGAGAAATATGGTCAACGTGGTGGCGACTTTCAATACACCTAGGGGTGCCAGCACGCCCACTCGCAAGATGATCACCATGGCCTTGCCAGGAAAATACTTGCCCAGATGACCGAGGCAGTAAGCATAGAGAGTCTTGCCTAGCGGAGCGGGTTGCTTCAATCTGCGTAGGCAGGTGCGCCAGAACCAGCCGGCGGGCAGCATGCCCAGGGCATAAGCCAGACCTGACGCTGTGAGCCAACCGGGGTGTGCATACCAAAAGTGCTTGGCCCGATCGCGCAATCGGTCTGCCTCCAGCCGCAAGCGTTGGCGATCGCTGGCAGAAGTTTCCGATTCGATGGCCTGTTGATCCAGTTGAGCAGCCTGTTGTTCCAGCCTCGCCTGTTGGTCGCTGAGTTGGCTGGCGGCCTGACGACCAGTATGTGCGATTCCCCAGACCACCAACACCAGGGCCAGTAGTTGGGCCGTCCAGCGAATTGGGCGGCTTTTCCAAAGCGGTTTCAAAGAAAACTCCCAATGGCTGGAATAGATACAGGGCTGGAATAGATACAGGGGCGGACACACTGGAACTTGATTCACTACCCACGGAGTCGCAGGGTCTCAGGAGGTCTGTTATAACCATAATTGTTCCGCGTGTGATTGTTCCGCGCGTGTCTTGTCTGAGTACGGAATTGTCTATGTCGAGATTGATGTCCCTGATCGCCCTGATCGCCGTTATCGTGGTGATCGGGCTGCTGTTTTATAAGGTGATGGTGGGCTTCTTTGTACCGGTCTTTTTGGCCGCAGTGCTGGTGGTGGTCTTTCGTCCACTGCATTTGTACATTCTCAAGAAGACGGGTAATCGGCCCAAGGTAGCGGCGGCGGCCACCACTTGTTTGATCATGTTGTCGGTGTTGGTGCCCTTTGCCTTGATCGGCAGCGCTGCAGCTTTGCAGGGTGTGGGCTTGGTTCAGGATTTGAACGAAGGCAGTGTCCGTGTCGCGTTGGTGAAGCTGCAGAATCATCTCGGATTGGAGCTCGATTACAAACCGCAGTTGGATCGCATTCAGACCGACCTGGAGCACTTGTTGACGGCAGCCGAGCAGAATTCCAATTTCAACAACTTTCGCTCTAGCGCCGCCAGTGAAGTTCAAAGTGAGACGCCAGTGGTTCCGCCGGATATGGTGCGTCTGGGACATAAACTGGCCGACGCGATGGAGGCCTTACGAGTCGCGATCGCCAATAACCAAGAGGCTGGACCGAAGCCGGTGTGGGACGAGACATTGACGGCGTTGGTCAAAGACGCTCACAACTTTGGCAACAATAGCGAAGACGAGGATTCCAGCTATTTGGATTCAGCCAAACGGCTGTCTTATCGGTATCGAGAGATTCGCAAAGATATATTAGGTGGAATTTACCTCGCTTTTTTCAAGGATCTTGCCAATCCAACTAAAGAGCAGTTAGCAGCGGTCGTCCCACAAATCAAAGACTACATACAGCCTCGGTTGCTTTCGTTAACCAGCGCGACGGTGGGTTTTACGCTGCGTTTGGTTATTGGTACGGCCATCTTGATCGTCTGCGTCTTTTTCTTTTTGTATGACGGGCCGGGTATGGTGACGACCATCATGGCGCTGATTCCGTTGGACGATCGCTATGAAGCCGAATTGCTGATGGAGTTTGATCGCATCAGTCGCGCGGTCGTGTTGGCCACGATATTCTCGGCTATCACACAAGGGGCTGTGGCGGGTATGGGCTACTATGTGGCTGGCCTGCCGAGCCTGGTGTTGCTGATCATGCTCACGACAATGTTCGCGATGGTGCCGTTTGTGGGACCGGCCATCGTGTGGGTGCCCGCCTGCTTGTACTTGGCGTTTTACGAAAACCGCCTGATCGCCGCTGGTGGTTTGGCGCTGTGGGGCGTCTTGATCGTGGGCACTGTGGATAACTTTGTGAAGGCGGGCGTGTTGCATGGTCAATCGCAGTTGCATCCACTGCTGGCGCTGCTGAGCGTATTAGGTGGTGTGCAAGCGTTGGGGCCGATCGGCATCGTTGTGGGTCCGATGGCGGTGGTGCTGCTGCAAACGTCGTTGAGCATCTTGCAGCGTGAGATGGTGCACTTTGAGGATCATGGCTTTTTATCGGGCTTTCGAAAAGACGGAACCTCGAAGCGTTTTCGCTTGCGCCGTCGACGTCGACGAGAGGCCCCTGCGGCTGAATCGTCCACCTCAGCGACACTTGCCAATCCTGCGACTCCAACAACTGGAGTGGTTGCGCCGGGTATCTCGGGGGCTGAGGCAACCAAGTCCGGACTGGAAGGGGCTGGTCCCACTGTCGAGGCCTAAGCTTCGCAGTGCTAAGTGAACCACTGATTGCTCCGGAATAGCCAACAGATCAAATGCCTGAACTGCCCGAAGTTGAAACGATGTGTCGCGGTCTGCGACCTGTTATCGGAGCTTTGATCAATCGAGTCGTCGATCCTAAATGCACTTATCGCCCCGTGGTCTGCGAACCATCGATGCGCAGTCTGGCCGCTCGACTGCGCGGCCAGGCGATTACTGGTGTGAGCCGGATTGGTAAACGCGTCATCATCGAAACGCAGCGCTGGTCGTTGGTGTTACAGCCGAAGATGACTGGCTTGGTATCGATCGAAGAGCCACCCAGTCGAGAGCATGTTCGATTGATTCTTGAGTTATCTGGCTGTGAACCAGAGAGCGTGACGTTTTGGGACCGACGAGGGTTGGGAACGATCTTGTTGATTGAGCGTGACCAGGTGGTCTCGCGTTTGGTCACGGGGAAGTTGGGCCCCGATGCGCTGGTGATTAGCTGCCAGGAGTTTACCAGTCGCCTGTCCAGCACTCGTCGGCCGATCAAGGTCGCCTTGCTCGATCAAAAGATAGTGGCTGGCATCGGCAATCTTTATGCTTCGGAGATGCTGCATGCCGCTGGCATTGATCCGTGCGCCAGTTCGGCGGCGATTGACTCGCGGGCTTACGCACGTTTGCATGCGGAGATGCTGATCATTTTGAACCTGGCCATTCAATACGAGGGTTCGACGCTCAGCGATGGGACATATCGCAACGCGCTCAATCAAGCGGGCAGTTACCAGAACGAGCACAAAGTATACGATCGCGCTGGCCAGCCCTGCCCCACCTGCGGCACCGGTCCGATCCAGCGCATTGTGCAAGCCCAGCGATCCACCTTCTTCTGCGCCACCTGCCAGCGACCCTAAAAAGGGGTCAGGTCTTAATAGATCAGCCGCAGGGCGTTAGCCCACGGTTTCCCCTTCGCCCAACGGGCGTTTGCGTGAGATAAACGGCCCCTTCATGTGCCACGGCTCAAACCGAGACAACAAAAGGAACATCGATTTCCGCTGCATTCGCCCTGTGGGTGAGGAAACCGGGGCTAACGCCCAGCGGCTGATTGTTGAAGGCGGAAAATGAGACCTGACCCCTTTTTTTCCTACGACATGGCTTCGGCGATGGGGTCGACGTGTTCAACGCCGACCAGCTTTTGATTCAGGCCGCTGTAGAAATAACTCAGTCGATTGGGGTCGAGACCAAGTTGATG
>JADLDX010000790.1 GCA_020846515.1 Pirellulaceae bacterium | reverse complement strand
TTGAATAGGCATGGGCGTGGGCACCACACTGATCGATTCACTGGGCATGGCCGCCAACCTGGACAAACAACTGCAGCCACTGACGAACAGAAAGACGGCATCCGAGCTTGCATAAACGGAGATATCACCTTCACCCTGTTTGGGTACCGTCACCGTCATGTTCATCTCGGCGATTTTGAGCAAGTGCCCGCCGAAGCGCACCGAAGGCGCGCCTAGTCCCAAGAACAACGGTACTTGATCCAAGGAGATACCTTGGCGATCGCATTCGTCGAGGGCTTCGTACCAGATGCGATCGATCTCTGGATAGCGAGACTGCTCGCGAATCATCAAGTACTTGGTCAAGTAGTACGCGATGATCGGAATGACAATCACGCCCAGCAGGCCACCGGCGACATAAGGCACCCAGGCCAATTCTCCCTGAACTTCGCTGGCCGTCCAAAAGTGCTTGATGACGGCGGCTGACCAAATGATCAGCAGGAACAGCAGCGTCATCAGCGACACGCGAAAGGGCAGGGAGCTGCCGGCAATTGCCTTGAGCCCTGGCACGATTTGCATGAACCAGGAGTAGATCTGTCGAACTGGATTAGCGATCGCGCTAATGAGCGCGTGAATCAATTGCATCGAGCACCTGGCCTCAAGTCGATTATCCGAGCATGTTTTCTGGAAGGAACATCAAGATGAAGCACGCGATTGCAGCGGCCACCAAGATGGCGCTTAACAGGGCAAAGGCGGCCAAGGACGAACGGCCATTCAGTGGCCTGGCAGAGCCGCCGGCTTGGATGCGCTCGACGATTTGAGGCCGACCCTGACGCAATTGCAGGCTGCGGGCCGTCTCGCGACACCAGCCCTCAATCGTGCTGGGCAGCCGCAAGGCTTGCACCATCTGGGCTTTGTAGTTGGCATCAGAGTCGTTGTAAAAGCCACGGAACCCCAAGACCACGGCCACGTAGAAAACTTCCAAAGCATCTTTGCGGCTCAGCCCTTGTGCATCGACGGCTCGCTTAAAAAAGTCTTCGTGAGCCAGGCGATAGCCGAAGTAACGCTCTTCCAGGCAATTTTCCTTCCACCAGACGTTATGCTCCCAAGGCGCCTCGATCAGTTTGGCATCGATCCAGCTACATAAGGCGTATTTGGTCAACTGCCACTCTTGCGTATTGCCCAGCCGCAGTTCGGCTTCGTCGATCTTACGCTGCAGACTCGCACGTTCATCGGCCGAAATGAATTTGGTCTTGTCAGCAATGCGGGATTCAAGCTGAAGCGTGGACAGAAAGATGGGATCGATAACATTGGCGAAATCAGGGGACATGCTGGCACACTGTCTGTTGAGTTAGACGCGTTTGCGAACGGCAAAAATGGCGAATTCTAATCCATACGCCTGACCATTGATCGCCAGCCGTAAACGTCGCGCGCCTTCCAGCGACGCCAGGTTGGAGATCTGTTCAACCCGCACGCGCATGGCCATTGTTTGGGTTAACTGCACGTGCTTCCAAGCATCCTCTTCACGTTTAATCTGAAAGAACACCCAATTGCCACGGTTGGGCAACGCGCGCGGCACCTGCTGCACAGCCTTCATGGTGACACCAGGCTTTTTGAGCGTCATGTACTCTTCCACTTTGTCCGAACTGCCCAACTTCCAGTCGATCGGGCCCTTCAAGAGTCGATAACACTCGTCCTTGCCAATATTGATCGGGTCGACACCAAAGTACCAGTCCCATTCTGCACCAAACCACTCAGGTTCCAAATTGACGTGCATGCCGCGACCAGCACCCACAAAATATCGCTGCTCACATTCGTCTTCCTTAACCGACATGATCAACTTGCGAATGCGTTCCATGGCCCAGCGAAAGATCGTCGCCAGATCCTCATGGTTGTAACGCGGCACCGATTCAATCAGCATGCGTTCGCCAAAGAGCGAGCACTGGCCAACAATGCGGCACAGGCTGGTGTAGGCCACCAACGGGTGCACCCCAGAGGCAAACGCCAGGCAGGTCAATTCGCCAATCGACTCATTGAGCAGATGCAGGAGGATGATCTTTTCCATGTCGCCAGGCGATTGACTGGAGAGCGTGATCCCCTTGTCCTTGATCATGGCCGCCAAAGTCTGATTGCGACTGACCAAAATGTCGTAAATGGCGCGCATCACCTCCGCCAGCTCCGGCCAGCTTTGTACGGACAGCGCGGGTGGAAAATAACTGGGATCGATGCGAAAGAGCGATTCGTCGGCGGGGTCTTTAATCAAACGCAAAATCGGTAGCGTCTCAAAGCCGCTGAGATCATCTGTGGAGAACATGAAGTTCACGTTCAACCGCCTGAGACTGACCTCTTGTCGATTGTGGCCGCTGACCTCGTCGTCGGCCTCCAGACTAACGGCCGAATAACGTTGATGCACACTCGGGCCGGTCAACGATACGTTGGGGCGACCTTCTTGCATGCTCGCCACTGCCAAATAGACCAAGAGTGGCGCATTGCCCAGCGCCCGCAAGTCGATCCGTTTCGCCAATTCGATCCGGTCAACTTGCCCAGTGCCTTGATTGATGACTGTCCCATCTTTCAATCGCGCACGCAGCCCTCGAATCTCAAGCGTTCCAGCCGCCAGCGCTTCGGCAGAGATACTCAGCCCCTGTACTCCATAACCGTACGGATGATCAAACAAATTCTGAGTGCTGACCAGTTCCGATAGGTGACGATCAGCAGCCTGAAAGTGATGTGGTCGTAGGAACATTCCTTCGGACCAATTTACGGGCGCATTCCGCATTCTCGAAAAGCCACATCTGAAAGGGAGGGGCCAAAGCAAGTGCGGGCAGGCACTTCACTCGCACAAATCACTCACACAATATTCAAACTTACTATCATATCAAAGGTGATCAGCTATACAATGCAGTAGACGCTCTCCCTCTTCAGACCCAAATCTCCCTGGGACTAAAAATGCCGCCGACTCGTACCATTCAGCCTGCCAAACCATGGACCAGGAACGACGAGGGTAAGTCGGGCAAATGGGTATTTGTCTTTTGGCTATCCCTGGCTTTGGTCGTGATGCTGGGCTGGTTTATCTGGCACATCAATCCGCCAGAATCGCCGAGAGTCTTTTACACATCGATCGCTGTGGAAGACTATGGCCAGC
>JADLDX010000789.1 GCA_020846515.1 Pirellulaceae bacterium | reverse complement strand
GTCAGTCGGTGGAATTGGGCAATATTGTTCCAGACCACGATTTCAATTCGCATGGCGTCAATCTGCGCACCGTCACTTCGCGAAACTCGCCTACGGTGATCAATGCGGTTTTCAACCATCGCAACAACTGGGACGGCTCGGCTAACTTTTACTTCAATGGTGTCAACGGAGCAGGCAAGTTCGATCCAGATGCGCGAGTGACCAGAGCGTCGTTCTCGTATGACAACTGGTATCTGGCTTTCCTAGACAGAGTTTTCCGTACCAGACATTTCGCCAAGTCCCACAATCATCAAGTCTCCATCATCATGGACAATGCATCGCTGGCATCGCAAGCGATGAATCCGCCGCTTAAGTCTGAAATGGCTTGGACGGGACGAGACTTCAAAGATTTCGGACGCAAGATGTTCTCGTTACGTCCACTCGGCCGTCAAGAAGTTTATTTCACCGATTCATCACTAGGACATCTCAAGCGTTGGGGTGGCAAAGGCCTGGTTGTTGGCTACGGTGACATGGTGCGACGCGCATTCAAAGAAGAGTGGTGGGCTTCGCGACGACTTGGTTCGGACGGCTACACACAAATGGAATCCAACTTCGGTTTGTATTGGGGATTGTCGCTGCTGATGTATCAAGCGACTCTGGTCTCCGACGATACACCACTAGACCGATTCTTGGCAGGTGATGCCAACGCCATTTCAGAGCCAGCCAAAATCGGGTTGAATGTTTTCACTGGAAACCTGGTACCTGGCCAACCGCCCGTACAAAGCTGCAACATTTGCCACTCTGGTCCCGAAATGACCTCTGCAGCCATCGGCGAAATTGTTCAGGCCAACGGTACGCAGAAGCCTGTGACCATTATGCTGCGTGGTCCTCAGTTCAACATTCCAACGTTCTATGATCGTGGTTTCTACAACACGGGCGTTCAACCGACCGAGTTTGATTTGGGCAACGCGCGTGGCGATAAATTTGGCCCCTTCTCCTTAACACTCCGCGCCCGGCAAGGACAAAGCATTGATCAAGCTGTCTTTGACGCGCCCATTCAAGCGCTGCCCGTTGCCATTAAGGGTACGTTCAAGACGCCAGGTCTGCGCAACGTCGATTTAACTGGTCCCTACTTCCATAAAGGTGGCTACTTGAATCTGACCGATGTTCTCGAAGTTTATGCGCGAGGTGCAGACTTCCGCATAGAAAACCAAGAAACATTGGATCAAGGCGTCAGCGGTATCCCAGGCTTACAAGATCGCGCGCGCGGCGGTGTGCCTGTACTGGAAGCATTCTTGAAGTCGATGACCGACGAGCGTGTGCGGAACCAGGCTGGTCCATTCGATCACCCTGAACTACTGCTACCCGATGGCGTAGCAGCCATCAATGGCTCGACCGTGGTTGAAAAGATCACCGTCTTCCCAGCCGTGGGCAAGTTCGGTGCGCAAGGCGGCTATTGGGGAACTCGCGATGGCAAACCCCTCAAGCCGTTTCATGAGATTCTGCGGGAAGCGCAGTAACACTCACTTGCCGGAGCTTGATGCCTGCGAGTTGCGGATCTCGCAGGCATTGCCGGTTGGTTGACTAGAAAAGTTCATTTGCTGGCTGCGTCGTCAAGGTGCGGAGGAGGAGGTGTTCAGCCTCGCGCGCGATCTCTGGTTGCGAACTGGCACGCGGACCGGCTACGTTGAGCACGCGGATTTCATGCTCACATAGCCACCGTTGGATGGTGCGAATATCATCGCCCTGATCCAGCCTGACGCGCAGCGCAGGTTTAGCATGCTTTTGAGCCAGACGATAAGTCAACAGCGTCCCGCGTTGAAGACGACCTCTGTATATCAATAGCGTGCCAGTAGAATCCACCACATTGCATTCGGTGCGTACCGAATACTCGATGGCCTCCGTTTCCCAGAGCTGGTACTGTTCGGGAATGCGCCCGTCTTCTGCCAGGCGTCCACGCGGACACCAACCACCATGTTCGATGTGCAAGAGCATGGCCACATTCAGTGCAGCGCGATCGACGCCGGTCTGTCCACCTGAAATGATGCGCTGGACTGGGCACCATGGACCAACGGAATACGCAGGTGAGTGGCTGGGCGGCATGTTGTTCTGCACGACCTCCGCAGGCTCAGCGGCACACAAAGCGTTACAGTGATTGGCCGATCGCAAAAATCTCTTCTGCGTCCAGGACGGCATCATTGCACGTAAACAATTTGCCAATGGCGGCTCGGTGAATCTTCATCTTGAGCCCTCCAACGCCAACGGCTCCATAATCAAATCGTTCACCGCGCTGGACCGCTTTGTCCATCACGCTGATACCTTCAATTCCCTCGGGTGGCACTGCATTTAAATCGATGACCACCTTTAACTTTGGACAGGCGGAAAGTTGGTCACGATTGAGCAATTGGACGCCCGCAGCACCGCAAGCAAACACAACTTGCGCCTCACCGAGAGCAACTCGCAGAGCGTTCTGATCTGAGCTGGCACAGGCTTGCAACGCAGCCTGATCCGTTGAGCCAATCTGCTTGAGGATCTGTTCGCAAGCCGACTGAGCCTTGGCCAGATCTCGCGAGACCAAACATACGTGACTACCTTGCCGGGCCATCAGCTTAGCCACGCGCCCGCCAACCGGGCCAGTTCCCCCCAACACGACCGAGCGACAACCGGACAACGGCAAATGCTTGGCGGCTGATAACACAGCCGCCACCGCAGTCGTATTGGCGCCGTTACCATCGAACATAACAGAGCATCGCACTGGACCAAAGAACGATTGCCGCACTGCCTTGAATAAAGCTTCGCCAGCGGATACCTGGGATCCTCCGACGAAAATCGCGGTGTTCTTCAAATCGGCCGGCCCACGCGTAAACATCGCACCGTGCACCAAGCCGCGCACACTCTCTGGCTCGACATCCGAATATTGCAATAAGTGTTGCACATTGGAGTCGATGGCCACTACCGCGTCGAACACGCTGGCGTGTCGATCCGGGTCCAGTTGGATGAGAATGCGCTGCGGTTCCATAGATGCCCTGTTATAGATAACGTGTTGCCTTCTTCAAAGAAACAGGCAACAGGAGCGATCAAGACAACAAGCAATCAACCGGCTACTAGTCTAGAAGCCTTTGAATGGATGCTCGGCCGAGTCCTTCTTGGCTACCATTTCCGTTGCCGTTGGCAGACCCTTCATCGCGTTGGCAATGGCTTGCTTGGTCGCTTCGTAGTTGTACTTGTAGATCTTGGCATTGTCTTCGGCGGCTGGGTGAATGAAAACACCGCATACAATCACCAGGTCTTCGGCTTGATCGGCTGGGATGACCTTATCGGCAACTGAATCAGCTACAGCCTTGGCCACAGCGGCTTGGGCAGGGCCGAACATTTGCACTACTTGCTTCATGCCCTTGAGCGTCACCTTGGTAATCATGACGGTGGAAGGCTTAACGGGAAGGTTAGGGGCCAAAACGGCCAACAAATTAGTGTGCCCTTCCGTTTGGGTTGCCAAAGCATTGGCAAAAGCCGTACCCACAGGGCCTGTCTTGCTACCAATCATCAAGTCGATGTGAGCAATTTCGTTACCGTCGCCAACCAGCGATTCACCGACGAACAATGACATGTTGAGTTCCTTTGTGCGGGTTCCAGGAAAAAAGTTCTTGAGCCGTGCGCACCAGACGCCTGGCGGCCACTTTGGGCAGGACTTGAGAGAGTATCAGAGCCGTACGTGATTGCAAGCCATCCTCGGGAGATGGGACACTCTAACGACTGGAGCTATCCAGTCGGGCGGTCAGCACACTCTCTCACACCGTTTTGGCACAAAAATGATTGGAGTCGCTAAAGTTTTGGTGTATGCTAAGAGTCGTGTTCGAGGCTACCGGTGCGTAGATTCATGCGAATTTGCTGCGAAATGCGGCCATTCCGCTGTGACCACCTTTGGGAAGTGAGGCGCCCAAATGAGGCTGCGCGGTCGTAAACCCCGAACAGGTTATTAGGAACAGAGAGGATTGGGCATTCTTTTCCAAAGGACTCATGCAATGCTGAAGCGTTTTTTCCTGTCGATCTCCTGCTGTGCTTGCGTGGCACTCCTGGCGGCACCCCTGTACGCCCAGAGTAAGCGAGCCAGCAAAGCCAAGCCTGTAGAAAACCTTGAAGAAGTCGAGCT
>JADLDX010000788.1 GCA_020846515.1 Pirellulaceae bacterium | reverse complement strand
TGGTGTTGGCCGCTTCGGTGCGCAACGACGGCAAGTCGCTGGCCGAACTGGCCAGACGTTTATTGGGCGGTGTGCCTGGCAACGTGGCGGCAATTTCGATTCTGTTTATCGTCATTATCGCCTTGTCTGGTTTGGGCATGGTGGTGGTCAAAGCGCTCGGTGGCGAGCAGATCAATTTGGCCAAGGGCACGATGATCACCAGCCCCGAACCTTTGGAGCTAACCAAGAATGACAAGGGCACAAGTGTGCGTGTGCCCTCTCAATCGACGACTCAATATCCATCCGGCGTTTCAGCTACGCGGAGTGAAGGCTTTACGCTGCAACTGCCCGGCGATGTGGCGCCTGCCACACCGACTTCGCTTGAGTTACCAGCCGGTACGTTCGAACGCGTGCCCGGCAGTAGTTGGGGCAGCTTTACGATCTTCTGCACGATTCCCATTGCTCTATTCGTTGGCTTTTACATGTACCGCATTCGTCCCGGACGAATTGGCGAAGCCTCGTTGATTGGTGCGGCTGCGGTGTTGGCGGCCACGGTCATTGGGAATTGGATTCCAGGTTCACCGCTGGAGCCCTACTTTTCGCTCAGTCGCAATTCGACCATCACGGCAATTTGTGTGTATGGCTTTATTGCATCGGTGCTTCCGGTGTGGTTGCTCCTCTGTCCACGCGATTACTTGTCCAGTTTTTTAAAGATCGGCACGATCATCTTGTTGGTCGGTGGCATCATGATTGCCAATCCGGTCATGAACGCTCCGGCCGTGAACCCAGTGTTTTCCAACGGCGGTGGTCCATACTTTGACGGCGCTATTTTCCCGTTCGTATTCATCTGCATCATGTGCGGAGCCATCTCAGGGTTCCACGCGTTGGTCTCCTCAGGCACGACGCCAAAGATGGTCGACAAAGAAGGCGATGTACGGATGATCGGGTACGGCAGTATGTTGCTGGAAGGTTTAGTTGGTGTGGTGGCTCTACTGGCCGCTGCTGCATTGCCTCAAGCCGATTACTGGGCGATCAATATCAAGATTGAAGACATTGGCAAGTATGCTGATCGTTTGGTGCAGATGGGTGCGGATGTGGATCACTTGAGTGTCATTGAGGAGCAAGTGGGAGGTGAGAGTTTACGTGGGCGGACTGGTGGCGCAGTCACCTTGGCGGTAGGCATGGCCCAGATCATGACTCAAGCCACCCAGCGACTTGCTCCGGGCATTTCGATCGATTCGGTGATCAAGTACTGGTATCACTTCGCCATTATGTTCGAGGCGCTTTTTATTCTCACGACGATCGACACAGGCACGCGCATCGCGCGCTTTTTGCTGCAAGAGATTCTAAGTAAGTTCTTTAAACCGTTTGAACGGATGGACTGGACGCCCGGTGTGATCATTTCCACTGGCCTGGTGACGCTGGCTTGGGGAGGACTGATTTGGACTGGCTCCATTGATACCATTTGGCCCATGTTTGGCATTGCCAATCAATTGTTGGCGGGTATCGCGCTGATTGTCGTGACGACTTATCTCATCGCCAACGATCGCGCGCGATACATTTGGGTAACGCTGCTACCGCTGGCCTTTGTCACCACCACCACCATGACGGCGGCCAATCAACTAGTGATGGGCAAGTTCTGGAATATTCTTTCCAAGGGCATAGAAGTCAAAAGTTGGACGATGATGTTGCAAGGTGGACTGAACATTGCTGCCACCATTTTCCTGGTCATTAGTTTTCTCATCATCTTGGTCTATGCGGTTACACAGTGGTTGGGCACAAAGAAGTTGGCCTCCCAGAACTAACCCTCCCAAGCGCAGCTTAGGGAGGGTCGAAAATCACGCCTTCAGCGTAGATTTTCGGGGAGGGTGCCTGCGCCGCACAGTCGAGTTAGCAGCGAAGTGCTTCATGCTCGGGTTAGCAAGGCACGCCCCCTCCCCGCCTGAGCTGACGCCAGGCGACCCTCCCGCTGCTACGCAGCAGGAGGGTTAGTTCCCGCTGCTACGCAGCAGGAGGGTTTGTAGCTAAAATGTACGCCCCTTCGATTGGTCTGCTGACGAACAAGTCTGGCAGGTCCCCAACCTAATCACCACGAGAACTGCAGCATGCTGGCCCGATTTTTGCGCCCAAGATCCGCTCCCACTTGCCGCCATGGCAAAAACACTCGCCGCTCATTACGTCTTGAATTCGAATCCCGTGAACAACGCACCGTCTTTGCGGCGGGTGAGTTGGATCCAAGCTTTGGTATCGCCGGCCAGGCGAGAACTGAGTTCAATGACTCGGCCAGCTGGGGATCGATGGCCTTGGCCAGCGCTATTCAGAGCGATGGCAAGATATTAGCTGCGGGCGAAGGCGGTCTGGTTCGCTATACGGCCGATGGCACGCTCGACGCGTCCTTTGGTGACTCAGGACGCGTGGCCTTTCCCCATTACGCGCGGGCAATGACCGTCCAGAGCGATGGCAAAGTACTGGTCGCTGGCGGAACCGACAAGTTCAACAGCACCGACATGATCGTGGCTCGCTATCTCAAGAGTGGTCTACTGGATATCACGTTTGATGGGGACGGTTTCGCTTCGATTGACTTCGGTGGTCCGGGCGAGTGGGCTACTTCAATCCTAGTCGAAACATCGGGGCGAATTGTCGTAGCCGGCGGTGCAGGCACGGCCATAGCAGTGGCTCGATTGTTGGATACAGGCGCAGTCGACACCGGTTTTGCTACCGCCGGAAAATTTATAAGGCAGCTTACTTTTAGCGCTACCGCCTACGCATTGACCCAGCAGGCGAACGGTCGCATCTTGGTAGCCGGTACCGCCCAGCTCTCTACGCAGTTCGGAAACGTCAACACTGACATGTTCGTGCTGAGGCTCAATACCAATGGCACTAACGATTCATCTTTTTCCGGCGATGGCTTTGCGTTTGTCGATTTCGTCAGCGCTCGGGTCTCGCGTGATCAAGCGCGCGGTGTGGCAGTTCAAGCCGATGGACGAATCCTCGTCACGGGGTCGGTCTACGGAAACTTTTCTGACTATGCTGGATTGGCTCGATTGAATGTTAATGGTTCACTGGATGACACGTTCGGCGATCAAGGACGTGTGCGCTACCCACTCTTCCGCGAAATTCCAACCGGTGATGTGTTGGTCCAGAGTGATGGGCGTGTCTTGATGACGACGCATCAGGGCATCGCGCGTTTTCAAAGCAACGGTACGTTGGACACCAGTTGGGATGGCGATGGCTTTCTACCGGTATCAGGTACGATATACACCGGCAAGTTGCAGGCGGACGGATCGGTGGTTGTTGGTGGCAACTTTTTGCAGCGATTCGGGGTCAGGCGTTATTTATCTAGTGGTGCGGTGGATCTCGGATTTGCGGGAGGAGGAGTCGCCACGACCCTCATGGGGCCCAGTAACGATCTAGCGAACCATTCGGTCCTACAGGCTGACGGTAAAATTGTGGTCGTAGGTAGTAGCCAAGGTGGCTTTGCAGTAGCCAGATACCTATCCACCGGCGCACTGGACACGACCTTCTCGTCCGATGGACTGGGCGTCTACAAGTTTGGTTCAGACAGCTTCGAAGCCGAGGCGACTTCGGTGGCCATGCAGAGCAATGGGCAAATCGTGGTCGCTGGTTGGGTTCAAGAGCGAATGCTGGGAAGCAGTTCAGCTCGCTTTGCCGTTGTTCGGCTGAACTCCGATGGCAGCTTGGACACTAATTTTTCGGAAGATGGTTTTCAAACAACCGACCTGGGCGGTGCCAGTCAAGCTCAGAGTGTCGTTGTGCAGAATGATGGCAAGATCGTAGTAGGTGGCAGGTCGTTAGGCAATTTCGCCACGCTGGTGCGATACAACACCGATGGCTCATTGGATCGAACCTTCAGTGGCGATGGTATCTCGAGCATGGCCAGCGAAGGTTCGGCCATTTCACGCATCGTGCTACAACCGGACGGCCGCATTCTGGCGGCAGGCTTCCAAAATACGCCATCCGGTCGGCAGTCGCGATACAGCACCATACTGATGATGGCCCGCTTTAATGCCAATGGATCCCTGGACAGCTCCTTCGGCATCAAAGGCAAAATGGTCGCGCTGGGTACTTCGCAGCGCAACGCGGATGATATCGTACTCTTACCCGATGGTCGATTCGTAGTGGTCGGTGAGGCCAGCGTGTTTACGAATGGATCGGAAACGATCCATATGGCGGTCAGTCGTTTTCACGCCAATGGCAATGTGGATGACACATTTGGTACGCGAGTGCTGACACAGACGGAGAAAAGTTCATTTGGTGATTTCTTTATCGATCCCATGCGATCTTGGGGCAGTTCGCTCATGCGTCAGGCCGATGGCAAGCTGGTCGTCTCAGGCTATGGCGACAACAGTTTGATCGTGGTGCGACTGCGCGACGACGGAAGTCTCGACACCAGCTTTGCGGGTGATGGTTCATTCGCGTTGGGTTCCACCAGCGATCGTTTACGGGCGACCCACGTACTGCAACAGGCCAGCGGGGAGTTGGTCGTTACAGGTTATGCGCGCAGCAGCACGCGTGATAGTTTCGAACATGACTTTTTGGCCGTTCGACTGCAGAATCAACCCGTGGGGTCATCGGCCATGTCGGTCTCGCTTAACTCATTGGGACAAATCGCCATTACTGATTTGTGGAGTCGCAATGATATGCTGCAGTTCTCTCGCCAGGCCGACAGCATTGTC
>JADLDX010000787.1 GCA_020846515.1 Pirellulaceae bacterium | reverse complement strand
GCGTGAACTAACCCTCCTGCTGCGTAGCAGCGGGAGGGTCGACCCGCGGCAGCGTGGGCGGGGAGGGGGCCTCCCGTGCTAACCAAAGCCTGAAGCGCTTCGCAGCGGACTCGCCTGTGCGGCGCACGCACCCTCCCCGAAAAAACAGGCTGCAGTAGCGCCTGTTTTTTCGACCCTCCCGAAGGGAGGGTTAGTTGGCGGGCACGCGGAGCGTGTAGTGGTCTTCGTCGTTCATTTCTGAGACCAGGCGCGGCTTGATGTCTACTTGCTCGACGTTGCCTGGACCCTGTTGGGGTGGCTGGGGCATGCGGGCCAATACGGCGCGGACCAGCGCTTGCATCACTCCCATGCTACCGGCCAGCATCAAACAGGCGACCAGCAACAGCCCACGCTTCGGGCTGGCCTTCTTCAATTGCAGCGATGCCGGCTGGACCACCGAAATTTCTGTCAGCCCTTGCGTGTCCAAGGCATCCAGCAGCTTGGCCTTGTCTCGGCTCTGCGCGTTTTGCAGATACACGTTCTCAGCCAGCGTCGCTTCCCAATGCAATTTGGTCAGCTCCACCTCATTCTTGTTCAGTTCAAAAATCTTCTTGTCCAGGTCGACCAGGTGATTGGACAACGACCCTTGGCGGGCTTCCAAGCCAGCTTTGCGGACCAGGGCTGATCGATAGGAGATTTCCAGTTGTTGATAAACCGGATTGATCGCCTCGCGACTCTGCGGTTGCTCTTTGCGTTCGCTGGCCGCTATGCGAGTCGCTGCGTCCAACTGCTCACGAATGGCCTTCAAAGCCGGATGATCTTCTCTCAGCTTGGCGCCTAACTCCTTGGCTTGAAGTTCCAGTTGATAGAGCTGTTGGCGAATGCCGTCACCGGTATTGCTGGTGATTCCATTGACGGTTTCCAGCTTGACGCGTTCCGTCGTGGCCTTCATTTCCTGCTGATATCGCAGCACTTCCGATGTGGTGGCTGCCAGGTCCACGGCGACCTGATCCAGCTCGCGCTGAGCTTGCGAGAGTTGCTCTCGTAAGGCCGCGCGAGCCGACTCGATTTCGATGACACCCATGCTATCTTTGGCCTGGCGAACCTTCTCTTTCGTGGCCACAGCCTGTTCGTAGGCTTGATTGGTCTGCGTTTCGAAGAAGTCCAGCGCGCCGCCCGAACGGTAGGCGTTAACATGATAGATCTGATAACGCTCGATCAGCGACGTCAGCAATTCTTGCGACAGATAGGGGGAACCAGATCGCACGCGAACATGCACGGTGTACGCGTTTTTCGCTGTCGTAAACTCGATGTTGTTCTGCAGCTTGGCAATCGCTTCTTCCTGTCGCAAATGGTCGACTGCCTCTTCAGGCGTTAGGCTGCCGTCGCTGCCGTCTCCACCGCCACCACCACCGAGCGATGGGATCAGTCCCATCAACGACTGGGTGATTGTTTCCACCAAACCGTGTGGTTCCAGGATGCGTTCGGCACCCACTTGCTGAACAATCTCATGCGCCAGGGCACGACTTTGCAGCATCTCTTTGACAGAATTGACCTGCGAGACACGTGTCTCCTGGACCGATACGTTAGGCGTGACGTTACTGGTTGGATCGGATGACAGGGTGTTGCGACCCAAGCGTACCAAAAGCTGTGCATCGGAATCGTATTTGACCGGCAGCAGAAAGACGACCAGAGCCAGCAGGACAGACATCGCCGCTGATACGGCAATGACGCTCATACGCTGTTGCCAGACCGAACGCAGTAATTCGCTGATGCTCAGCGAAGCGAACCAGTCCACGCTATTGTCTCGTTCCACGGATTCACCTGTGCATTGGGTGGCAATAAGGACGGACGATGCCGTCCGATCGGGCATTCAAAAAGTGCAGAGTGAATAAACTTTTGATCCCGTTTTAGCTTAATCAGACCCCTGCGGTCGGGTGCATAGAAAGTCAAAAACGAGACCATAGAAATAGTTGGCCAAGTTCGTATTGTAACGTTTCTGGGACTTTTGGGCGGGAAACTCGACGAACCCAGGTCCGACGGACTACTGTGAATGCTTGGCGAGGTGCAATTACCACTGACCGGAAGCGTCGCCCAAGTGCATTGTCCGCCTGGATTTTAAACACCCGACCCCGACTTTTTAGCAAGTAGCAGGCCTGCCGATGGGACTCATGTTTTGGCCAATCGTTTGGATTGTGTTCATGTTGGCGCTGTGCACGGCTTTTGGTGTGGTGGCCATGAAGGACGCCAAGGCCCGGGCCAAACTGGCCAAGGATAAACTGGCCAGCCAGCAGGCCATGGCCGGCGTGGGTGCCGAAATGGCTCCCGCCAGCGAAGGCGGTTTTGATGACGGTTTCGGTCAGCCAGCCGAATTCGCCGAGTTCGATGAGAACGCGTTCAAATAACGCCAGCCCGTCGGCGAGTCGCGCCCACTTCTAACAACTGGCTCGCATGCTTATACTTCAATCGATCGGTCTGCGAGTCTCAGTGTGGATCACACTCGCCGCAGAGCGACGAGCTCTTTCATAGTCGGGCGCGGAGGTCTTCTACGTTGGTGCGATTCGGTGAGATAGCCAAGTTGGCTTTAGAGGACGGTACTGTCTTTGAAGGAATCGCATTCGGAGCTCGCGGCGAAACAGCCGGCGAAGTTGTCTTCAATACGTCGATGACGGGCTACCAGGAGATTCTGACCGACCCCAGTTATCGTGGTCAAATTGTGACCATGACCTACACGGAAATCGGTAACTACGGTACCAATCTGGCCGACGTAGAGAGTGGCAAGCCGCAAGTCGCCGGCTTCATTGTCCGTCAAGGTAGTCGGATTCACAGCAATTTTCGCTCAGACTCCGGGCTGGTCGAATATCTGCAAAAGCACAACATTGTGGCCTTGGCTGGGATCGATACCCGCGCACTGGTGCGTCACATTCGCAGCCGCGGGGCCATGAAGGGGGTGATCTCTTCGGTGGACTTGGATAACGCATCTTTGATTCACAAAGCGGCCAACAGTCCAGGTCTGGTCGGTCGTGACTTGGTGCGGGAAGTGATTCCCGATCGCGTTCGGGACTGGGAAGAGCCGCTGTTTCAATTAGAGAAGTCGGATGAGCACGCGGCCGCGACTGGCAATCGGCCTCACATCGTTTGTCTCGACTACGGCATGAAGTGGAATATCGCGAGACATTTGTTCGAGCGTGGCAATCGCGTGACTGTGTTGCCCGGTACAGCTACGGCCGACGAAGTTATGCAGCAGAAGCCTGATGGTATCTTTTTGTCCAACGGTCCTGGGGATCCTGAGCCGC
>JADLDX010000786.1 GCA_020846515.1 Pirellulaceae bacterium | reverse complement strand
CGTCGCCCGAAGTTCGCTGCAACGGGGACACTCAAAACGGAAGTAACCATCACTGTGCTTTGCAATCGGACCGTGACGACCAAGCCGCAGTATCGTCAACTTCATCGGAAGGTCATTGCGTCTCGCGCGGAGTAAATCTTTCGTGAGCATATCAAACTCCAATCTTTGGGGAAGTAGTAACGAAGCTAAAATCAGTAAATTTCTGCCTGCTGTAGGCTTAGAAATCGGTCAGATCGACTTGGGTTTGCCAATGCGGCTGGAGTAGGACGCGATTGACAACGTCGATGTCGATCGTTCGTCCGGCAGAAGCTCGCACCGCTTCGAGCATGGCTGACAAGCAGAGGTTGCGGCACCGACGAAGCACCCCATCAGCGGAGCGAATTATCAATTCCGTCGCGCCGCTGGTGAACGTGCTGTGCGCCAAGCCGAGACGATCTAGTTCACGATGAATAAACTCACGCATCGCCTCATCAGATAGCCGACGGGTCACGACCGAGTAGGTCACACGGCTTTTGATGTCCTGGTTGATGGCCAGGTCCAGACTCGAGAGCAACTCGACCTGCCCAATCAAGATCAGGTTGTGGTTCTTGGGAAAGTCCTCCAGCAATAACCTGAGCTTGCGAAGGTTTTCCATCTCCATCAGATGAGCGTCATCAATGATGGTAACCAGCATCTTGCCGCTACGATTCAGGCTGAAGGCTTCCTGGATCAGTTTGCGTTCGCACTTAAACGCCGAACTCTCAAACTCAATGCGGAACGCCTCGCAGAGGATCTTAACCGTGTTGGTATAGGTGTGCAGCGTGCGTGCGATGGTGGCCACGAGATGCTCTTTTTCTGGCAGCCGCTTGAGTGATTCTTTGATGACACTCTTGCCAGTGCCCGGCCTGCCGACAACTAGACACAATCCACCTTGTTGACAGTGAACTCTCAGCGTGTCGTGGATTTCTTGCTGATACGGTAACAGATCAATGTCGCGTAACGCGAACGGATTATCGGTGAGTCCGAAGTAGGAGCGGATCATTTGTTAGCCTTGAGGTATAAGGAGAATGGAGTAAGTTGTTTGAAGCCTGAAATCTAGTTGTCTCGTCTGCGTGCCAAGCCATTGGCGACCGCGTCCAGCAGTCTGGCTTGGCCGAGGCGGCGTCCGTTGTCGTAGACAATGACAGCACCTTTGCGATGCCGCTCGTAACGCACGTCGATCTGCTTGCCCCGCAAGTCGATCGGCGTTTCGTAGCGCTGTCCCTGAAAGCTAAACGTGTTGTCTTTCTTGACCGTGCGAGTCGCCTCGGCATAGAACAGTTCGTCGGTGTCCTGCGACGGAGTGAGGAACCGAATACGAGACAAGTCGACACCGAAACGATCGATGGGCTTCATGCCGAGTGTTGAATGGACGGTGGCGTTGTAGTCCTGCTCAACCCACTGGGTGAACTGTTTGTTGAGCTGCTCGATCGAGGAGAGATCGAGATTGCGAATGAGGAATTGATCGCGAACTCGACGAAAGAAGCGCTCGATCTTCCCCTTCGCCGCCGCATCACGGACTGCCGTGTGACGTAGCAGACAACCCACACGCGCGCAAATGAGCGTGATTTCCTGACAGCAGTAGATCGAACCGTTGTCGACCAACAACTGCTCAGGCAGTCCGCGCTTGTAGAAGGCGCTGCGCAATGCGCGAATCATCGAGTCGGCATTTTCATCGAAGAAGAATTCGCCGTGGCACAAGACACGACTGGCATCATCGATAAAGGCGATCAGCTTAGCCTGCTTGCCACCAAGTTGCGGTCCGAACATGGTGTCTGCTTGCCACAACTGGTTGGCATACTGCATGCTAAAAGCCAGTCGACGTTTGTTTTCGCTCGGATCGTCTTTGAGCATTTCGTACTTACTGACAAAACGGCAGAAAGTCGTTCGCGCGATCTGACTGGAATGGAGCAGGCCCTTTTCAATGCACATCCGGTAGATGGCTGTTTTGTTAGGCGTCTTGTGACGTCCATTGCCCTTCTGATGAAAGTGCGGCAAAGCCGCGTTGATTGCTTCGAGCACCTCCTCGGGCGTGACCTTGCGCGTCTTCCCCATGTCGGCCCGCGACGAGGAGTCCATGGCTGTTACACCGTAATTCTTGTAACGGTAGTACCACGTCTGTATGATTCGCCAAGTGAACTGATATTGGTTGGCTTCCTCATCCAGAAAGGTCATGGCGGCCACATTGCGGATTCGCTCGTCACGCGTCTTGCCTGGGGCGATATCAATCGCACCGAGGACTTTCATTTTGAGGTAGATCGATGGTCGCTTCACGGATAGCTCCTTTGTGTATGCGTTTTGAAGTGAGGACAAATCGACTAGATAGAAATCTATGCGAGTTCCGGAGCAGGTCCATCGTCGAGTTGTGTTGTTGGGCATTTTGAGTTTTTTGCGTTGCCCAATTGCGACCGTAATTCGGTCGCGAAGATGTTTGCAGGCTGACACCAACGACAGTCGAAGTGGCCAGCGCGGATGATTTCGACCTAGGTTTTGGAGCAGGTCATGCAAGCTGTGGCTCGTCACAGCAGGTCGCCAACTAATGGCCCATGAAGACTCAGATGAAGAAGGTTTGCAGCGTGGCCCCGAAGGCGGCGATTGGCGAGAGCGGGTGTTCTTTGAAGGCCTTTTGCAGATGTGCCAGCGTGAGCTGGGCTGGGCAGTCCGAGACGATCTGAGGTGGCTCGCACAATCCAGCCAGCGCCGTTCGGATAGCGGCCTGAGCCTTTAGAAATCGTCTCCAGATATGATATGGGGCTGAATCACTCAGCCCGCTATTGAGCTTTCGAAAGGCGCCCAGTTTATTTCCCGAGCTTACGGCGCCGCTGAGGAACTGCCACAAGCTGTCTGCGCTGAGAAACAAGTGTTTGATTTTGTCGGCCATCCAAACACTGAAGGTTCGCCCACAGCCAATGGCAGACCCACCTCTAGAGACGCGGCGATTACTGCAGAAGACACGCGCAGCACGAATGGTAGTGTTCAGATGGTTGTTCTGATCATAGCCTCGCAGGAAGCCGTGCTTGATGAGACTTCCCACTGTCTTGCAATGCGGACACGGGGTGATTTTGAGCCTCGTGTAAAGATCGTCGAGTTCCAGCTTGGATGAACAAATCCGGCTACACAAGACTAGCACTCCCAACACACCGCAAGCTCTTGACCGTTACGCGCCTGTATCGGAGCGTCAGTTTAGGAAGTACTCCGCTGTCCCAAAACAGAGTCGAGCGAACATTCGCGAAACAAGGGCGGGGTAAAAGGCGGGTTACGACATTTAGGGAAGAGAGGCGGGCTGCGAGGTGCAACGGCGGGGCGCGGGGTGCGGCTGGCTGGCCGAATTATTGGTGTAATAAACAATTCAAACCCCGACAATAATTCGGCCTAAAAAAGGCGGGTTCTGCGATCAAAGCGAGGTCGGTAACAGTTGAGATT
>JADLDX010000785.1 GCA_020846515.1 Pirellulaceae bacterium | reverse complement strand
TGAGATCGTCGATCGCTTCCAGTCCTCTCTTCTCCCCTTCGACCTCCTTGTCCTGTCGCCAAAGGCCGCCGGTATCGGCCTGACCATCACCGCCGCCAATCACGTCATTCACCTGTCGCGATGGTGGAACCCAGCCGTCGAGGACCAGGCGGTTAACCGCGCCCATCGCATCGGCGTCTCTGCGCCCGTCACCGTAACACGCATGATGGCATCCGGTACCATCGAACAACGCATCCATGAAGTGCTGGAAGAGAAACGCGAACTGTTCAATCAACTATTCGCCGAAGCCGGCACACCGCGCACAGTGGGCCTCAGCCAACAAGAAATCTTCGGCCTGTTCAAGCTCAAGGTCCCGCCCGCTCAAAAGAAAGCGGCCTAATTGGACAGCGCACCTCATCAGCCGCCTGGCGCTAGCCCACGGTTGCCGGTATCAACGCGCGACGGCAATCCGTAACGCCGATGACCGATGCCAAGAAACCGGACGCTAGCGCGTTGCGGCTGATGTTACGATCAATCAGCCGCCGGGCGCTAGCCTCGCTTTTCCAGAAGTGTCAATCTAGATCTGCATGCCCGTGCGGCTCTGTTTGACCGCTGACTTTCAAATAATAAGCCCAGAGCAACAACAGCCCGGCCACTATCACGTAGCCGCCAAACCAACTGAACATCTGCCCTTGCAGTTCAACGGGCAAGACTAGTTCTTTCATCGACTCGGGTAAGCCTGGAAACGCGAAGGGCAATCGAATCGGTGAATTGGAGAGCGGAGAGTGCATCAAGCCGAACAGAGTGCACACGGCGGCGGCCAGGTAATACATGGCCGACTGCACCAACTTGCGATCGATGGCCATGGCCAGAGCGGACGCCCAAAAGATACTGGTCAAAATGAAACCATGACTCAGGAGCGTGGCTGTCTGAACCTTGTCAGCCAACACATGATTGGCAGCGAAGGCCGGGTTCTTTCCTTGATCAAGTACTGAGAACCAGATTTGATCCATGAAGTTCACGGCCAAAGCGGCGAGTGCCGGCACGCACGCAATGGCCACCGCCGTATAGTGTCGTCGCGGTGTGGCTAAAAAACTCTGCGCCGTAATTTCGACGCCGACGAACACCAGGATCGGAAACACCGCCACGGCGGGAATGAACTGATAAAAGTAACCGAACAGGCCAGTCACACCCATCAGCCCCATAAAGATCGCCGTCACCAGTGTGTAGGCTGCTCGACCTCCCATGGCTTTGTATGCCGGATGTCCAATGTAGGGCGTCGTCTGGATCACGGCACCACAAAAACTGGCGGCCAAGGTGGCCACAGCTTCAATACCAATGACCGTACGCGTGTCGTATTGGTCACCCACAGCGATGGCACTCTCTGTGCAATCAATGCCACCCACGACCGTGGCCAGTGCAAAGGGTATGACCAGCGGCAAGTAGTTCAACGTATCTTGCATCCGACTGAACCAACCACAACGGAGCGCTTCCATCCACTCGGTGGGCAACAGGCCCTGGGATGGATCAAACCCGGATGATTCGGCCCCAGGAATACTCTTGGTCCACACCATCAGGCCGTACATTGAACCGGCCACGATGAAGGCACCCACTGTGCCGGGGATCTTAAACGGCAGAGGCACACGACCCACCAGCGATGTCAGGATAATCGCCAACGATACTAAACCAACCACCGGCACATGCAGGATTTCCAAGAGTGGAAAGAAACTGATCAGCACCAGCGCGATGGCAGCCAACGATCCGAGCAAACCCGCTCGAGGGACGACGCGCCGCACCCAACCGCTGCCCAAAGCGCACACCAGCTTGAACAGGCCGCTGATGAACATGCTGCAGATGCCGATCTCCCAAGCGTAGTGGGCGGCCGCATCCTCCGTCATTCCCTGTTGCTGACCCGCCACAAACGCAGGCCCCAGTACAAACAAGGCCATGCCAAACGTGCTCGGGGTATCCAGCCCCAGTGGCATCGCAGTGACCTGCATGTTGTTGGTCTTTTTCGCCAACCACAAAGCCAAGAAGAAAAACAACAAGTCACCGATCAGCACACCCAAAGCTGTGCCAGTGATCATGTGCCGCAAGGCGAAACGCTCTGGAAACCCGAAGGTTTCATGTAGCAGGCTGACCATCAAAATCAGCACCGCTACATTGTCTAACACCAATCCAAAAAAGGCGTTGATATCGCCCGACTGCGCCCAACGATAACGCGCAGACAGGCGGCCACTCTCTGTTAGTTACTCAGGTTGTATTCTCGTCGGCCGATGCGTTCGATTCCTTCGATATCGGCTATTAAAGTTCGCCAAGCTGATCTGCCGCCTGATCATACTCGGTGTTTATCGCGCACGCTTGGGGTCAAGATTTTCATCGATCTGGCCGGTTTTCAATACCGACTGAATACCCATCTCTGGTACTTCGGCACCGGTCAACCAAACACATGCGTTCAGCACCACTTTGCGAAACTGGTCATTACTCCAGTTGTCGTGAAAGTGCCCGCCGGTAAAGCCAAAGCCGCGGCCATTACCCGGTCGCTCGACCGCCCACATCATCGCTTCGGCACGACCCTTGTTGGCTTGAATATGCGAGTAAGGCCCCTTAGGAAAGACGTATTCCCCATTTCGAACGGAATCACCAGGCGCGGCTACCAGAATGGGCGTAAACTCCAGATC
>JADLDX010000784.1 GCA_020846515.1 Pirellulaceae bacterium | reverse complement strand
TCATAGGGCTTGGTTAAAAAGTCCGCCGCACCTAAACGAACGCATTGAATCGCATGCTGGATCGTATCGCTGGCGGTAACCACAATGATCTCGGGCCGATAAGCCGCAGGATCAACCGCCAACGCTTGCAATACGCCCAAGCCATCGCAAACCGGCATATTCAAATCTAAGAAGACCAAATCCGGCTGCTGCTCCAGTATGACCGCCAGCGCTTGCTGACCATTCTCCGCTTCCAGAATCTCGCGAGTCCCCGTGCGCAGGCACTTGGCCATGCCATAGCGAGCAGGCAATTCGTCGTCAACAATCAAGATTCTCATGAACAGGTCGCCAACTGGACACAAAATTGCGTTCCTGCACCAGGTTCGCTCGTGCATCGAATTGTACCAGCCAACTCCTGAACGCGTTGACTGACAATGTATAAACCTAACCCGGTTCCGTCGCTCTTGCCCGTAACAAACGGCTCAAACATACAGGCTTGCATCTCGGCATCCATACCTGGTCCATTGTCTTGCACAGTAATCTGAAATTGTTGCTCAATGATGCAGGTGCGGACTTGGACTACGCCGAGCGGAGGTAGACCACCCGAAGAACCACCACTCAATGGTTCGCTGCCGGTGGATACACCACCGGGCGGTGTCCCAGCAGCTTCGATCGCGTTCTTGATCAAGTTGAACAGAATCTCGCTGAGCGTCGCATCCGAAGCGGCTACTTTGAACTCTTGGCCATCCAGACTGGTTTCCAAGCGCACACGATACTCGCGAGCCAATTGTTCCAAGATGTACAGCAAGCGTGTGACCACGCGATCTGGCTGGACTCGATCGGGCTGGTCATTGGCCGGACGGGAGTAGTCTAGCAAGCGTTGCGTGGTTTGATTCAAGCGATCTACTTCGTCGACAATCATGCCCACATCGCGCGCGTGCGGATGCGCTGGTCCCAAATCCTCTTGCATGAGCGTGGCAATCGTGCGCATCGATGACAGCGGATTGCGCAGTTCATGTGCCAATGACCCGGCTATCAGTCCCAGGACCGACAGTTTCTCCTGCTGCATCGATTGCCGTTCGGCTCGCAAACGTTGAACTTCCAATTGTCGGTTATGCAACGTGGCCGCAAATTGATCGAATAGCAGCGCTAGCGCAGTCAATTGTTCGTCCGCCAATCTATCGCTGCGCATGCGTGGTCCCAACAAGACAACGCCCCTTACCGACCGAAAATGCAAACGAAACGCCCACATGGCTCCGAGTTGGGCTAATGCATCATCGCTCGAAGCGTTCGAACGCCGCCCTCGCACCAAAAGTGGCTCTGCCTGTTCGTGCAGGGTCTGAGCGATCTGTTGTAACTCGGCCGATTGCATTTCAGTCTTCGATTCAGACTGTGATCGTCCATTGAGTGAACCAGCCTCCACACGCGTGCCATCTTGGCTCAGCCAAATGCGTGCCGACTCTACTTCCAATCCATTGCGCAGTGCGGCGGTCAGCCAGTCGACTAACTGGTCGGTCGATTGCCAGGCGACCTGCGACATCTCGACCGACAAGTTGCGAGTCACTTGTCGAATTTGATGCACATTGCTGCTCAGTAGATACCGCACCGCTTCGCGGAATCGTTTGCGCAGCGGTGGATAAACCAAGATCAAACCGATTAACAACCAACCTTCGATCAACAATACGTCCAGCTTGGCCCGCTTTTCCATGGCGCTGGCCAGCGGGTCGATCAACAATCGATGCATCAAGAGCAAGACGACGAGAAAGGCCGCATACCCCAGCGTGCGTTCCATAACCAGCGGAAGCATGCGTTGGCTGAGTGAGTACCATACGAACAAGAGAGCGGGCAACAAGGGCGAAAGCAACAAGGCCATCCGCCACCAGGGCTCGACCGCCGCCAGGCCCTGCACTTGAAAGTAGCCCAGAATCATCAGCGTCATAAGCGCCAACAACACCGACAATCGCGGGAAAAACGCGGCCGCGCCGCGATTGATCAGTCGTCGCCTGACGCGCAGGAACAGACCAATCGCCAGCAGATTGACCACCATTACCCAACCTAAGTACCAGTTGGCTACCAGCACAGCTGCATTTGCCAAAGTGGGCTCTGCGCTACCCCAGATGCGCGGTATGACCCAGAGCAATCCCAGCAACGGCAGATAAAGCCACCAATAAATCTTCTCATTGAGTTTGCGACCGAAGTTCAGCCACAGCGCCGCGTGCAACATGGCCGATGGCAGCCACATTAAACCCAAACAAGTGACAAACACACAACCTTGTAATACCCAATCCAAATGCTGCGTATCCCGCAACACGGCTTCTAAAAAACTGGCCGAATGCACTAACCACAAGCCACACAATAATCCAAACAACCAATCGGCCACCTGTGGACGATTGATCCGTTCCAGCACGATCAGGAGCAGCACAGTGTCACAAACTGTGGCGACGCCCAGAAGGAACAGTTCAAGTTGTGAGAATATTTCCATAGGGCTACATCATAGCTTCTGTAAACGAATCGCTCCGCGACTCGTCAAGACACCTCCAATAATTTCCGGCTCGCCGGACACATCGTCTCTGTTGTGTTTCATCCTTGTTGAACCTATCCATCCAACACAACTATCTCATCCTCCCAGAGCGACTGACCGCGTTCCTCCGTTTCCAACCAAACGCGTTCCAGGCCCTTTTCTCCCAGCAGAACATGCAAGCAACAGCGACCGGAGTACTCCACCACTTGATTGCGCAATTCATACACGACACCCGATCGGCGCGCGGAATCAATCGGCGCACCCTCTTGATCAATGGGGTATTCGATGCGCCCGATGACCAGCCACAACTGGCCCAGGACCAGCAAGCGATCGCCGGGCACTAACTCCAGCAGGCGGCCGGTGCACTTGGCCACGCGTACCCGATCGATACGCCACCAACTATGCACCAGCTGCCGCAGCGACTCAAGGACACTCCCAGCCATCGCGTGATTCCTCATTCCGAAGTAGATGCGGGAGCCACAACTTGGGCCTTAAGAGCCGCTAGCTCAGCGGCCAGCTGTTCCTTGCGTTCCATGGCTTCCATTTCGCGTTCCAGTTCAGCGGCATCGGGATCTTTGCCGTCCATGCGGTCGTAGGCTTCGCCCAAAGCTTCTTGGCGTTCGACCTTTTCTTCGAACCTGCGAAACTGGGCAAACGCAGATTGACTGTGCGTGCGCTCCAAGGCTTCATTAATCTTCTGAGTTGAAGACGCCCGAGCCATCCGCGCCGAGAGCATGGTCTTCTTCTGCTTGGCTTGACGAATCTTGTCCTCCAAATCGCGCACGGCCGATTGCAGCTTCGCCACTTCGGACTGCTGCTTGGCATGTTCCTCAGCTAGCTTGTCAGCTCGCGCGGTAGCCGCCAGTTTCAGCTCCAAAGCTTGCCTGGCCGAATCTTCAGAGTTGCGTTTCATCGCCGCCATCGCTCGCTGCGACCAACTCTCCGCATCCCCGCGTTCACGATCCAATCTCTTCCGCATCAAGATCTCATCGGCCACCGCCTCAGCCACACTTCGACGTACGCGATCCATTTCGTTCTCCATATCAATGATCAATTGATACAGCATCCGCTCAGGATCTTCGACTGTCTCACGCAGCGATGTAATACTCGAACGCATCACCAAACTGAACTGACTTAACCAACTCATAGCAAAGTACCTTTTTTTCAAAAGTTAATCAAAACAAAACTTCACGTAGACGAATCGCTCCGCGACTCGTGTCTTATGTAGACGAGTCGCTCCGCGACTCGTCATCAATCCCCGTCACGGAGTGCCGGGGCTACATGGTTCAATTCCATGTCGCCAATTCGGCTGATAACAGGCGAATGCGCGACAGCAACTGTTCACGATGACGCTCGCAGACCGCTGCCAGGACGATCACGGCCACACCCAGCGCTAAACCGCTGATCCACAGCAAACTCGGATAGTCGTGCGTGGAACGCACCACCATCATCACCAGGTCGGCCAGCAAGAACGCGGTTCCGGTATGGATCAACGCTCGGAGTCGTAAACCAATCGCTAGCAGTATCACCAGCACGCTCAGCGCCAGCAGCGTAATCAGATGTAACCAACTGCCATCCATAATCTGGAACAGCGGTGACACCAAGACGACCAAGGCTCCCGCGTAACGCAGCGGATTATGTGCGCTGGTCGGTAATTCTCGTTTGAGCAATTGCACCAGACCGATCAGCGAGAGTCCCACTGGCACACAGTAAAGCTGCACATCATGAAACCCAAATCCACGCCAGGTAAACATCAAAGCTGCGTTCATGATCACCGTGGCCAACACGATATAGCCACGTTGTTTGCGAATCAGACCTTGATGAAAGTAAACCACAGCCGCCGCTAACATCGTCAACGTGTTGATCGGCTCGATGGCGGCCGCATCGGTCAGCATGCGCATCACGGCCATCGCAGTCAGTACACCGGGGCAGACCATACCGATCCACAACATGGGTCCCGCAAAAACTTGCCAACCATGTCGCGGACGCATTGCCAGGTTGTTGAACTCCGTACCCGACTCAGATGATTTGCCTCCATCAGCCAGCAGATGAGCCAACAACAAGCCGATGCCTGAGGCGACCGCCAACGCGATCTGGCTGACACCCATGCCTAATTCAATGACATCGACTTTGACCAGCCACAGTCCCAATGCGACCAGACCGGCCAGTCCTGTCCATACAAAACGTTCTGTTTGATGGCGCACGGCTTGCGTGAATTCGATCACTGCGTACACAACAAAGCCCGCGACAAACCAAGGCAACGCACCAGACAATTGATGGCTGGCCACGAACGCGCCTAATCCCATCAACATCCACAGACTGCGTATACAAAACGACCAAGCTTGACAAACATTTGGCTCGAGCCGCAGGCGACGCAAATCGAATACCCCGATGCTCAACGCCAATACTGGAAAGAGGTAGGTCAAAGCCGTTGGCAATTGTAGACTGAACGGCCATTGATAGAACCAGCCTTCTACTCCGCCGAAGTACAGGACAAGGATGAACAGGTGCAGATTGGCCAGGATGGCAACCAGTGTTGCTGGTATACGCAAGAGCATCCATTGATGGATCAGGCAGGCGATCGCCAAGCCTGATAGACCGATGATTCGAAACAGCGGATCGGCATTCAGCAGACTGATCATCGTGGCGATCGCTACCCACACCTGTGCCACTTGCGACATCGTGCGCCAAGGCTGCGCTGAACGTGTGAAGGTGACCAGCGTTAGACTGGCTGCCGTCAGCATCCAAGCCCCAGCCTGCAATGAAAACGGATTCACGCTATTCAGTCCAAGCTCAATTGAGTAAGCCTGAACCATCGCGGATGCCCATAACGGTAACCATGTGGCACTGATACCACCCAACCAACGACTGCGAAAGAGCCAGGCCAGCGCCACACTCCAGGCCATCATGCAACTCAGACCTATCGGAATCAATATCGGTGCCGCCAAGGCATTGGTCACTAGCAACTGTGGAAAACAATAAAGAGCGGCCAGGCACCCAGCCAGCGCGAAACTCAGATCACTTAGCGCCACCGCTAAGATCGCCATCGTCAGGCCCTGGCCGCTCATAGATTCAGTCTGACTTGGTGCAATCGCCGCAGACGAGATAGGTATCGCCGGGATCACAGCCACCAACCAGTCATCTGTCTCGGATGCATCTCGTGCAAGTCCAAGTGGCACACTGACTAGAGTATTTTTCGAAGTGTTAGAAGTATTAGCCGTTACGCAGAAGTTGGAAGTCGACAGGTTCCGCACTCGCGACCAATCGATAGCGCCCAGCCGACGTTTAATCGTCAGCATCACCATGGCACTGCCCAACGAGACCAGGGCAACCCCGATCAACGCTCCATTGAGAAGTCTGTCTACCGGGTAATCTTGCCTGGCTAACAGGACCAGCCCTCCAGCACCGAGTGTTAACCAGAATGTGCAGGCCACGTAGTAGTCTTGCGTACGTACGGTGGCCCATAGAATCGCTGCCAAGACCAGTACCAACTGCAATCCCGAGAGCATTGAAATGGAGGGCAAAGCCAAGATCGCTGCGCCCATCCAAACCACCGCGGCGGCCAGTGCCAGCCCGATGCCAGCCAACAAACACACAGCCATATGTTTGGTAGGAGCCCTCAACAAGCCCAGCGGATCACGATTGCTTGGGCTTGGTCTGGGAATACGAACTACGGCCCGATCAAGCCATGGCGTTGCGATTAAGAACATGGACATACCCACTGCGGAGGTCAATATGTGTGCTGGCGACAAGTCCCACCAACCCATGGCTCGCACCAGCGGCACAAACAGCACGCTGGCTATTACTGAACATCCCAGCGCGCCGTAACCGAATCGTCGATCTTGAAACAGGACGGCCATGCACAGCAGCAGGGGAATATCCAGCAGGCTGACAATACTGATCGCTTTCAGATTGAGGAGCGCTAAGACGAACAAGCATACGGTCAACAACGTCGCAAATTTACGTAGAGGCATTACGAAGACTGCCAGTCGCCCCCAACCGCGCGAATGGGCTGGCAGGCTACAGCGTTGCACTGCATTGCCAGCCAACATCAATACTACGATCAGTGGCAGATAGGTAATGCCATAAAACGCGACAGGCAGTCGTGCTTCGTTCACCGCTTGGGCCGCAGAGTGTTTCAGGGTTTGAATCAGACCACTAACCAGCGTGGGACAGGTTTGATAAGCCACAGTCAGCAGCAAGAGAGCTCCCCAAGCAAAACCGCTGACACCCGTATCCAAGGCCACTAACACGAGCAGGCCGCCCGCAACTAAGGCGGTGGGTGGCAGTGCTTTGGTGGTTGAACCAATCAAAGAGAAACCGAACCCAGATACGACCACACCAGCCACCAACACTAGTAAACCAATCAGGAGAGGGACAACCAGGTTCCACGGCAACGGCCGCACCAGGTTGCCGGTTCGCTTTCGAAACACTTCGGCTACCGTGCGCGCTGTCAATAAGATGGTGGCTGACATCATCACACACCCCATACCCAACCACTCAACGGGTATGACAGACAGAGTCTTGGTCGATACCAAGGTCAAGAACTGGACACTCAATAGGGCGATGGGAAAGAAGGCGAAGATGCGCGGATGCTTGTGCTCTTC
>JADLDX010000783.1 GCA_020846515.1 Pirellulaceae bacterium | reverse complement strand
GGTAGTAACGTTGAGAACTGTGTATGGGTAGCACCAACCGTCCTGGGTGGTCAGTCGCACCACACTGCCTTTGGTTGGGGCAGGCTGGGCAACTTTACTGTTCCCGTTATTGATTACAAGTTTGTTGGTTTCGATGCGTACTAGAGGTGCCCGCTCGCGCTGGCTGGTCACGGTGTGATCGGAAAACTGCCATTTGCCCTGTCCGAAGACGAGAGCCCTGTTAATGGTCTGGCCGAGCATCGACAGAACGCCGACATCTCCTTGAAAGGTCACTGTCGGATTTGAGGGCGCATCGGTTAGCCCTGTCGTCTTGATCTCCACAGGTTGTTGGGCTTGGATCACTACCCAATCAACGCGATCGATCAATTCGATTCGCAAAAGTGTGGCACCGCCGGCATCGGGAACCTGTTCGATGCGACGAATCTTGGTCTCTTTGCCGGCGGGTTCGAGCAGGGCAACAAAGCGACTACTGCCGCTATCGGCGACCTTGGAACGCACCATCATAAAGGGACGATGATGTTTCTCTAATTCGGCGTCGTTCTCGAGAGCCTGGCGTATGGATGGATTTTCGCCAAGCACTAGCTGTTGTTCGCTTTGCGGTATTAACCATACGTTGACCGATGGAGCATCTGCGACTCGAAAGCTGATCGGTACGGGCACAAATTTCGGCAACTGCGCCGTGCGGAGTCGTTTTAAAAATCCATAGGCATAATAGGGTGTCGCGATCTTCCCTGTTTCACCTTCGTTGGTCGTCGGTGTCCACTTCATGCCTTCAGGCAAAAGCGACGCCAGTTCTACCAGAGGTAAGGAAGTCGAAACTGCTCCAGGTCCATCGGCATCGCCATGCAGAAAATAGTCATGAGTCGCGCCGCCAGCAACATCGAAGCGATCGATGGCATAGCTATGCCCAGATGGGTCCCGGATAACAATCAGTCGACGACGATAGTCTTGGGCTCGGGCTGGATATCCTCGTCCGCCTTCCGCGTATACGTGTTGCACCAGCGGATCACTTAGGTCAGCATCCAGTAGGACTCCATCGGTCGGTGTCTGATTTTTGCCAAGGCTTTGCTGCTGACCATCGATGACCACCGTGTTGTGCGCTGCGGTGGCCAAAGTCCAGGAACGATAAGCCGTGTGGGTGTAGCCGAGGTCAGACAATCGTTCGCGGCCATCGGCGAACAACAGGAGGCTCAAGTTGTCGCCGTGGCTGTGACCGTAGCCACCGGACCAGGTCAGGTGAAACTGTGTCTGGCGATCTTGGATACCGCCTCCCAAGCAAGCGTGCCCCACGGCCGGCAACAGGTAAGCGTGAGTCTCAGTGGTCTCTGGCCCGCGACTGGTTGACCATGTATCGTGGACGGGCACCGTGCGACCGTTGGGCAAGTGCCATAGTCGCAGGGCTCGTCGCGCTGCGGACAGACTGGGAAACGCAGCGTTGAGATCCAGATCATCGAATCGCTGGTGATCTTTGGGGTCCAGGTATCCAGCCGGGTCGCTATAACCTTCCAGCATCGCCACCACGCGATCCAATCCGTTGACGGATTGCCGTCCGTAATCGGGCGAACCCTCCGACCATACGCCATCATAAAAGAACTGCTGGTTCACGAAGACTTGCAATCGACGTGTCACCTCATGCACATAACGCGGTTCCGGTAATACACGTCCGGCCAGTACCAGACCTTGCCAGGCCGCTGGACTCATGTTGCTATACGTCTCGGGATTGGCCAGCACCTGTTCGCAGGCCGAGCGAATAAGATCGTGCTCGATGGTGTGCACAATATTGCGGCCTGTGCTCCGTGACAGTTCGCTTAACGCATCGCTACTTCGAATGGCTGCGTAGCATTCGATGAGCGGCATTGGGATATCGCGATAGGCCCACCAAGTCCAACGCGCGGTCCGAAAGCCGGTGCGATAATCGCGAGGCATCACCGGACCATCGTAAATCTCTTTTTGCTTGAAGGGATAGTCATAGTGAAAGCACCAGTCCGGAAACAATTCAGCGAACCGCGACAAAATGATGGCCGCGCGTCGCGCATGCGTCCGATCGCCAGTGATGGTATAGAGTTCGCCTAATTGCTGAGCTTGCTGGGCCATGTACATTCGAGCTTCGTCATTGCGTTTCGCCTCGAAAAAATGGCGATAACCGCTGGCATCTTCCCAGTAGGGGAAGCGCGCTGGTTTCCCGGTTGGCGTCGAGACCTCGACGACTTTATTCATCGGGTAATCAGCGCTCGGATAACGATGTCGACAAAACTTGCAGACCACTTGCTCTGGTCGATCCGGAGACCAAGTCAGTTGGTTCTCTTGTCGACCGTTGGTGCAGTTAGGGCAATCGATATAGTTCAATCCCGACTGAGTTGGCACCAACGCAATTACCTCAGCCTCATCCAGTTGGCGTATCTGGGCCGTGGCGCGCAGCAGCTCGGCAGCACGCCCTGGCAATCCGGATTGACCTGCAGCCCAAACTTGGAACAGTGGCAGCAGGCAGCAAAAGTAAAAGCCCACCAAAAACGTTCGACGCACATTCAACCCAACTAAAGCAGGCATGTTTTAACTTAATTACAAAAACTCGAAACGTCTCGACAACCAACAACAGACCACTACCCACTACCCACTACCCACGAACCACGAACTAAGAACTAAGAACTAAGAACTAAGAACTAGAAACTAGAAACTCAATCTTCAAATGGCAAATCCGAGCTGGTTCTGGTGGCCAAGCCGGCTTTAAAGTGCGCGCGGCAGACAGAGACATAACGCTCGTTGCCGCCGATTTGAACCTGCGAGCCGCTCTTTACCGGTTGGCCATCGGCATCCAGGCGAAGTTGGAAAGTGGCTTTGCGACCGCAATGGCAAATCGTTTTTATCTCAACCAGCGAATCGGCCCAGGCCAGCAGTTCCATACTACCTTCGAACAGGTTGCCCAAGAAATCGGTGCGAATGCCATAAGCCAGCACGGGGACATCCAACTGGTCGCAAACATCGCTCAGTTGCCGGACCTGGCGGCGGGTTAAAAACTGGGCTTCGTCTAGCAACACGCAGTGAAAAGGGGTGCGCTGATACTGTCGACTGGCCAGTTGCAACAGGTCATCGGCTTGCGTAAAGCTGGTCGCATCGGCTTGCAGGCCAATCCTCGACGCAATACGCCCTCGACCGAAGCGACTATCCAGTTCGGGCGTGAGGATTAATGTCTGCATGCCTCGCTCCTGATAGTTGTAGTTCGATTGCAAGAGCATGGTGGACTTGCCAGCGTTCATGACGGAGTAATAAAAGTAGAGCTTGGCCATCTGTTGGTATGCAAAGATCGTGGTGCGATTGTCCCGCGGATCAATACCTCGCCGGGCGCGCGCCTGGCGGTTATTGAAACTGGTTCGTGCTGAATGAGACAGGTTAGGGCTGAGCGAGGCAGGTCGTTGGTTCGGGCGTGGGAGGGCTGATTGTAACAGAGCGAACCGTCGTGGGGGATGATGTTTTTTCGGTGCGGTTGTATACGCCGCTGTATACGCGGGGCCGCGTGCTTAGCCGGCTACGCTACCGGGAACGCCATTGCGCGATTGGCTTCTGAAAAATGGTCCTCCGAGTAAATCACTTTCCGAGCCCATCACCTTCCGACCAGTTGCTTTTCGATTAATTGACGACTGGCAGTTGACTTGGCCAGGGCCAAGGCATCTCGCCAATGGGACTGGGCGCGTTCGGTTTGGTCGGCGCGCTGGAAAAGCTGAGCCATGGCGCAATCCCACCAGGGCCGCAGTTGCCGACGATCTTCGGAACTGAACTCCAGCAATGCTTGGATCGCCCTTTGGACTCCGCTGGAATACGATTGAGCAATGAGGCGATTGAGTTTCACCATGGCACTGGGGGCTAACTGCCATAAACGATCGTACAATTGCACCACGCGATGCCAATCGGTATCGGCGAAGTTGGCGGCTCGACAATGTTCCCACGCAATGGCTGCTTCCACATGATAACGCGTCAGCGTCTCGCCACGCGCCGAACGCAGCATCCAGTCCATGCCTTCACGCACCCGTGCCCAGTTCCACTGCGCGCGATCTTGATCGGCCAAGAGCACGATGCACTGTTGGTCATCGACGCGCGTACAAAATCGAGCAGCATGGAGAAGCATCAAGGCTAAAAGTGCGGCGGCGGCCGGGTCTTCGCCCAAGGTGGGTTGAGCCAACTGCATGCGCGCCAGCCGCATGGCTTCGTCGCACACATCTTGCCTTAACGGACTGTCGCCGCTTGTGGCTGAGAAGCCTTCGTTGAACATTAAATACAAGGTATGCAGCACAGCCCCCCTGCGCGCATGCATCTGTTCATTGGTTAACTCAGCCAACTCCAAGCCGATGTCGCGCAGGCGTGACTTGGCTCGTGTGATGCGTTTCTCGATGTTAGCCGGCGCCACCAGCAAGCCGCTGGCGATCTCAGATACGCTAAAACCCCCGACGATTTTGAGCGCCAGGGCGATTTGTGATTCCTCGGGTATCGATGCATGACAACACAGATACAGGAGTCGCAACGACTCATCGGTCAACTCAACATCGTGGCTTGAAAGGCCGGATGCCTTGAGCTCGTCGAGTTGGCTGGTCAGTTGGCTGGCCAGTTCTGAGGCGATGCGACCAAACGTAGCGTCTCGCCGAAGAGCGTCGGTCGCCAAATTTTTCGCTGTGCGAAATAGCCAGGCACTCGGATCACTCGGTACACCTTGTCGCGCCCAGCTTTGCAAGGCTCGTGAGAGAGCAGACTGCACGACATCCTCGACCAACTCCAAGTGGCGAACACCCAACGCACGAGTCAATAAGCCCACCATTCGGCCATACTCGTGCCGAAAGAAGTGCTCGACCAATGCGTGGGGTTCTGTCACCAGCGAAAGTCCCAATTCAACTTGGCATACCGATTAGTTGTAACCGGCCAATTCTCTGATCTCGATGGCGCCACCGATTTTGGAAATCGGACAATCGCGCGCAATACTTACGGCTGCATCATAACTTTCGGCCTGGATCACCGAATAACCACCGATCATTTCTTTGGCTTCGACATACGGGCCATCGCTTACTACGCCAGTAGGCTTCAGCACGCGACCGGTCGGCAGCAGTCCATCGCCGCCATCGACAATACTTGATCCACATTTTTCGAACCATTCGCCCCACATCGCCAAAAAACCTTGCATCTCTTCCGGCGAAGGTTGTGGTCTGGGTTCAGCTGAGTCGCGGTAGATCAACAAGTACTTAACCATAGTGATACTTTCGAATTGAACGAACATGAAATGGACATAGATGTTAACGTGTAAGGGAACGATCTCTTCCGCCCCTTACACTAACTACGACGAACGGGAGACTTCGAACCGGACATCGGGTTTCCAAGTTTTTTCTGTCCGCCCTCGCGACCAGTTGAGCCTAATTACCATGTCACTAAACGTCACTAAACCAGCCAGCTACTGGATTGAACAACTTGGCCTGAACTC
>JADLDX010000782.1 GCA_020846515.1 Pirellulaceae bacterium | reverse complement strand
TGGTAAGGTGGAGTTTCGAAACGACAAGGGCTCCAACGTGCACGCCGTGGTTGGCAAGCTCAGCTTTGAAGCACCGAAACTGATCGAGAACGTGGAAGCGTTCATCAATTATGTCATGTCGCTCAAGCCGCATTCGGTGAAGGGGACTTACGTCAAGAGTATCGCACTGTGCGCCACGATGTCACCTAGTGTTCGCGTGGCCGGTTAAGGAGTTGTTCCGTGAGTAAATATGTAAAGAATTTGATCTCAGGCGATATCCTCAGGCGGCTGGACGGTGTCTCGGATGCGATCCTGGTCAATGTCATTGGCATGGACTCTGGATCCACCTACCAGATTCGCAAGACGTTGCGTGACAAGAACATCCACATGCTGGTCGTCAAGCGCAGCATGGCAGCCCGGGCCACCGAAGGCACCAGCCTGCGTCCGATGTTCGACGGCCGTGAAGGCTCGATGGCCATCGTCTGGGGCTCGGAAGATTTTGTCAGCTTGGCGAAAGAGATCGCAGCCATCGACAAAGCCAAGACTTTCGAGAAGTTCGAAGTCAAAGGCGGTGTGATGGACGGCGACGCTCTGACCGCCGACCAGGTGAAGGCGATCAGCAAGTGGCCAAGCCGTGTCGAGCAGATCTCGATACTGATCGGCCAAGTCCTCTCGCCCGGTGCCACATTGCTGGGTCAATTGCTCAGCCCCGGTGGCAAACTGGCCAGCCAACTGGAGAAGCTGGTCGAGAAGCTGGAAGGCGATGCACCTGCCTCGGCGCCAGCCGACGCACCTGCCGCAGAGGAGGCCACGCCGTCATAACACTCCAATGGCTGCACTCCTGGCGAGTGCACCACTGAACTTTGAATCCGTTTGATTTACACAGCAAGTATCACTCAAAACAAATTTACTTTTGATAGCAGAGGTTTGAAGACTATGTCCGAAACAGCATTCGCAGACGACATCAAGGAACTGGGCGACAAGTTGGTTGGCCTGACACTGAAGAAGGCCAAAGAGCTGAGCGACTACATCAAAGAAGCTCACGGCATCGAGCCAGCCGCTGGCGGCGCAGTCATGATGGCCGCCCCATCGGACGCTCCAGCAGCTGCACCGGTCGAGCAGACCGAGTTTGACGTCATCATGACCAGCTTCGGCGAAAAGAAGCTGGACGTGGTCAAGGTCGTCAAGAACATCACCGGCGCGTCGCTTATGGACTCCAAGAAACTGGTTGAAGCCGTTCCGGCCAAGATCAAGGAAGGCGCATCCAAAGATGACGCCGCCAAGATCAAGAAGGAACTGGAAGAAGCTGGCGCAACGGTTGAACTGAAGTAGCCCGCTTCCATCCAATGCTCGCACCTGACCAGGACCGTCGTCCCGGCCAATGCTAGCATTAAAGACGATTAAAACTCCCTTAACCCATCACTTTGTGGTGGGCTGGGGTGTCGATTCGGAAAAAATAATGTCGACGGGCGGCCGGGATTGGGGTTTACCTATTCCGGCTCGTCGCGTTATATTTTCTATTTGTGGTTGTCGGCTCTGGCTCGGTGTCTGTCTGAACTGTCTCTCTTTCCGGCGCGGTGTGTGTCAGGACTATCCTCAAGCTCTAAGCGTGATGGGTCCTTATCTCTGGGCTTGGAGTGCGCACCTACTGCGTACCCGAGGCGAGCTATGCGTTTATGGCAAACGTGTGGTTTGGCGGGTGTGGTGGTGAGTGTGCGGTTGTCCGTGTGCGCTCAGATTTTTGCGTACGCGTCGGATTCAGCGAGCCGATTTCTTTTTCCTGGACTCACTTAGGAGATCCCTTCCCCAATGGCCACTTCTTCGCAGCGACGTCTCCAACCCACGCAGATTCGCAGGTTCGGGTCCGGGCTGGACGCTTTGGCGATTCCGGAACTGACTCACCTGCAAACGCACAGCTATGAAGCGTTCTTACAGGAAGATATTCCTTCCGACAAGCGCAAGAATCATGGTCTGGAAAGCGTTTTCCGTGAAATCTTCCCTATCGAGAGCTTCGACAAAACTGTTTCGCTCAATTATTTGCGTTATGAGCTAGGCAAACCTCGGTATACGCCCGAAGAGTGTCGTCAATTGCGATTGACGTACGGCAAGCCGCTGAAAGTCTGGTTGCGACTGAACCGCGAATCACCGATCGAAGAAGAAGTCTATTTGGGTGACATCCCAATTATGCTCGGCGGTGGTGAGTTCATCATCAACGGTGCCGAGCGCGTGGTGGTCAGCCAATTGCACCGCAGCCCCGGCGTAGACTTCGTTGAAGAAATCGACGGCACCAGCGATCGCAAGCTGCCCAGTTGCCGCGTGATTCCCGAACGTGGAAGCTGGATCGAAGTCAACGTTACCAAAAAGGACAGCCTGAGCGTCCGTATCGATCAGAGCGGCAAGTTCTCCGTGATGACCCTGCTGCGGGCGATGAGTCCGAAGTACAGCACCGATACGGAATTGCTGCGCGCCTTCTACGAGACCAAGAAGGAAAAAGTGGTCGATGGCCGCAGCGTGGCCAAACTGGATGGTAAGGTCGCTGTCGACGACGTGGTCTACCCCAGCGATTCCGATCGCGCTGGCGAGATCATTCTCGAAGCCGGTAACAAGATTACCAAGAACCTGGCAGAGATCATTTGCACGTGTGGTATCGGCAGCATTGAGATCATGGAGCCGCCGCGCACCAACCTGGTGATCAATGCCTTGGCCGAAGACAACACCAGCAGTCATGAAGAAGCCTTGCTGAGAATCTATCAGCGATTGCGCCCAGGTAATCCGCCACAACTGGAAAAAGCCCGCACGCTGTTCCATGAAAAGTTCTTCGATGTCAATCGCTACCGCTTAGGTCGCGTAGGCCGCTTCCGTATCAATCGCAAATTGAAGCTGGATGTGTCCGAAGACGAAATGACGTTGCGTCCCGAGGATTTGATTGCCTCGATTCGCTACATGATGAATCTGTTCGATCCAGATTCGGGTTGTTACTTCGATGACATCGACCACTTGGGCAATCGTCGCTTGCGAACGATCGACGAGCTGGCCAGCGAAGAGCTTCGCAAAGGTTTCCTCAAGCTTCGCCGCACTGTTCAGGAGCGGATGAGCATGAAAGAGGCCGACGAGATGTCGCCGCGAACACTGGTCAATCCTAAGAGCATCAGCGCAGCCATTGAGTACTTCTTCGGACGCGGTGAACTCTCGCAAGTGGTCGACCAGACCAACCCGCTCAGCCAGCTGACCCACGAACGCCGTCTGTCGGCCCTGGGGCCTGGTGGTTTGAATCGTAAGCGTGCGGGCTTCGAAGT
>JADLDX010000781.1 GCA_020846515.1 Pirellulaceae bacterium | reverse complement strand
TGGCTGTGGCTGGTGTCGTCTCGGCCGCACTTTGCTTCGTCTCGGCGGCCTTCGGAGTAGCCACTTTGTCTTGGGCACCAGTTGAGGGCAGCAGCGTCGTGAGCGTCAGCAACACCACGACGACCCGCATGAGTAGGGGCCGCCGAGATGCTAGGGCATTAGGGCGAAAATGCACACACCAGCGCGTAGGACTCAGGGCAAAACCAGCGTACTTGCGAAACATGGGGATCATTTGTGTAGGAGGCGAGCGATAAAGTACGAATCTTCTCCACGACCGGATTGGCATCCATGGCAACCCATGATGATAATCTTTTCTGTGGTTTACCAAAAGCTCGCTTGCCGCCCCATTGTGTCACTACCCCCCAAAGGCCTAAATGTGCTGAAATGGTGCGTCCTCATTGCGATTCTGCTCGGTCTTTACTGGCCGTTGCTGGGCGGTAACGTGCCGGCCTTTCGCGATACCTACCACTTCTATTACCCGCTCCAAGTTTGGCTGGACCAACAAGCCCAGACGGGCAATTATTTGCCGCAATACAATCCGTTGGATGGGACCGGCATTAATTTAGTGGGTGAGACGTCCACTGGCCTGTTTTATCCGGGACGCATCCTTTGGTGGCTGCCAGGTTTAAGCGTGGCCCAGCGCATGGGCCTATTTCTTTTACTGCATAATGCACTGGCCGGTGCCGGTGCGGCTTATGCGGCGGCTCGCGCGGGCCAAGGCTCGTCGGCTCGCATGTTAGCCGCACTCGCCTACGCCTTGTCCGGACCCGTTCTGTTTCAACATACCAACCCAATCTATTTGATCGGCGCCGCCTGGACTCCCTGGGCGCTGGCCGAGTCTTACACGCTCATGCATTCGGGGAGCAAGTCTTGGCAGCATGGTGCCTTGCCAAAGACGCGCTGGTGGCTGTGGATCTTAGCCACTAGCTGCATGCTGCTGGGCGGTGATGCCCAGGCAACGGTCAATACCGGTTTGATCACAGTTCTGGCTATCGGATGGGCGGGCTGTAGAGCCGGCTTGCAAACCAAGATCCGGGCGCGCGTACAGACCGAGGACAGTTCGGGCACGACTGTATCGAAGCAACCTGACCGAATCGCCGAGGGGGGCTATGCATGTTATTTATGTTTTCAAGCGTGCGTGATGCAGGTGGCCGGTCCGTTGGCTAGATTGATGGGTGCCGTCCTCTTGGTGACTGGTCTTACGGCTGCTCAATGGATACCTGGTCAACTATGGCTATCGCACAGCGCGCGTCAAACCAGTGTGCATGATTCAGCTTCAGTAGCTGAGTCATCATTGCAAAATCCAGCTGACCTCCCCAAGTTATTGCGCACGCAACTGGAGACGCCTCTCCAGTCGCCGCCAAGACAGGACACGTATGCGTTCAGCGTGGCACCATGGCATGGTCTGACCCTGGTCTGGGCCACGGTGGGCGGTCACTTTCTGCCTGAGCACAGTCGCGTCATGGCGGGATGGGCGGCGGAGCCGCGGATGTGGACGGCGTCGTTGTCCGTGGGCTTGCTGACGCTCTGCCTGGCCATAGCCAATGGACTCTCGCGACCACTGCGCAGTCGGAGCCTGTTTTGGTGGCTGGTCGTGCTACTGGCCGGCACAGCCATGCTCGGCAACTATGCACCGGTGGGGTGCCTGCGAAATCTTTTGACTTGGATCGGTGCTCATGAATGGCGGGACCAACTGCCCGCTGACGAAGTGGGTGGCGTTTATTGGTTGTTGACACAGATCGTGCCGGGTTATGACGCGTTTCGTTATCCGGCCAAGTGGTCGGTCTGGTTCGCTTTAGGCTTAACGTTATGCGCGGCCCAGGCCATCGATCAATGGCCAAGTCGTCATAGTCCCGTTCATCGCCCAGCACGACAACATGCACGACTTCACGTAAAACGCCTGTGTTTGTGGATTGGATCGATCGGGTTGATGAGCCTGTTGCTCTGGGGGATATTGAATTTCAGTGTTGGGATGAGTGTTTATGTTGGGCAGTGGTGGCAACAAGTTCGACCAGATCCTTGGTTAGGCCGGATCAACATTGCCGCAGTTCGATGGACCATCTTTTCATCGCTAGTCTTGGCAACGTTCGTCAGTCTTGCAACGTATGGGGCACTGAGATACTTGCCCGGGCGGCATCAACCGCTGTGGATTTTGTGCTTGGTGGCTTTGGAGTTAGGCTGTGCGACTCGCGCGTGGTTGGTCAGTACACCGCCACCGGTGGTGCATGCATCCCCAGACGGCTCTAACGCGTTACCCACTCGCGTTTGGGCACATGCGGGTCGTGCTAGTTTTGAAGGCATAGATGATCCGTCGACGGACGGTGACCGTGTGAGTAGACAGGTTAAGTATCAACAGCAGTTTGCCTTGGGTAAGTTGCATTTGTTGCAGGCAGGCACGGGCAATCTAGCTGCCCTGACATCGCTGACACCGCGCGCCTTGGCAAACGCGAGACGTCCTCTGCTCGAGTCCGACACACTGCAATCGGAAAACAAGGACTTGGATAGTGCATTAGCCTGGTTGGGAGTATCGCGGCGGCTGGTCCGCGATGATCAACTGCGTTGGCAATCCATTGACGATCCGCGGCCGATATGCGAGTGGCTGCCGGAGCCACTGGCGATTGAGGACGCACAGCCTGACAGGCGTCGTGCTCAGCAAAATACTTTATATGTAAAGAAATTATCCGCCAGTCAGCTGCGGTTGGAGGTCGAGTGTTACCGGCCTGGCGAAATCGTAGTGCGACTCCTGCAAGATGGTGGTTGGCAATCGCGATTGATTTCGCTGGACAACCCCAGAGATGTGCGAACAATGAAACCCGAATCTTCGCACCTGGGATTATTTCAGACGCTGGCTGTGCCAATTGGGAATTGGACCATCGAGCTGGACTATGAAGCGCCAGGGCTGAGGGCAGGCGCGAGCCTGTCGTTGTTCAGCTTATCGCTCTGCTTAATACTGGCCAGTTGGTTGATGTGGCCCTATTTCAGCCGTCCGAAGACTTGGCGGTAAATCGGTCGCCGATAGGCGAACTGAAGCCACATCGACGGATAGAGTAGCCAGTCGAGAATGCGCAGGGGCGAATGATATTCGATCGCGTCAATGATTTGCGTGCCACCCTCTATTCGCACAAGTCGATGGTGATGACGCCAACGTTTAAGAAAAAAGGGTAAGCGCCGGCCTTCATCTACAAAGCTAATTTCATCTTCTGATTTCGTGTCCGAGGTGATTTCGCTTATCCAATTCTGACGAAAGAGAACGAAGTTCAGTTCCAACTCCACCATATCACCTGTGCGACAACCATCGAATCGCACGAGTTTCACTTTCGGCAGTCGCGGTGCCAGTTGCTTGAACAGATCCTGATCAAAACGCTTCCAAACTTCTTCAGGCGTGCCGAGCACATTTGTTTTCAGAGTTAATTTCATGAACAGATTGTACCTGAGTTAGTTTGCTGCGGCGTAGCAGCCGAACTA
>JADLDX010000780.1 GCA_020846515.1 Pirellulaceae bacterium | reverse complement strand
GATTCCCTCAAGAATTTCAAAATTTATCCACTCAGTTCGACTAAAAATCAAGAACGTCAAGAGCGCAAGTGAAGGCTGCGTGACGGATGAATAGGTGGCATGCCGTTCACTCAATGGTCGGTTTTCCTTTGTGCGACCCTGTGTGAGGTGTTACAATTAGGGCGGAACTCTTATTCAACCATTCCTGAGTCTCACTTATGCTATGCGAGCGACCAACTTTCTCTGGCTATCTGCCGTTGTGATGTCGATTCTGATCGCCGGTGCGGCTCCCGCCGTTGCCAGGATCAACGTGAATTTACAGGTTGAGTACTACGACGAAAATGGCGAAATGATTAACCCGTTCATGGCAGGCAGTGAACGCTGGGATGCTGCAACGGGGCAAAGAGTTCTCCGTTATGATGTCGAGACTGAATACGGCAGCGCACCCGAGACGGTCGACGCTACGGCCCTGGGTCCCGATGGCTATCTGTACGCGTTAGGCCATAACATGGCAGAACTAAGTATCATTAAGTTAGACCCATCCACGGGACAAACTACTTCAATCCATAGCACTTATTTCAGCGGCGGCGGGGCTCTAGATTTTGACGTTAATGGGGATTTAATCGCCACTGGCCAGAATTATTCTCAGGACTATCCCGGTACATCAATTGAAGGTGGCGACGCAGGAAAGATATGGAGATTTAACGGGTATAGCGAAGTTCTCAAGGACGCTTTTGAGCTGTCAGTAAACAAATTCATAACTTGGTTCGCTTTGACACCGGGCGAACGCGCATTGTTTGCCTTAGGACATTGGGGTGCCTCTAAAGTCCTTTCTAAGTATTCATACTCATCGGAAATCAATAGCCTCCATGAGGATGGAACGTTTGATCTTGGCATCAAATACAACGGTATATGGGTCGGTCCCGATGGGTTGATTTACTTAAAAGACTACCACAACAACTGGGTTGATCGGTACACACAGTCGGGAGGCTACCTCGATCGATTCACTAACGACAATCTTTCAGACTTTACGTGGTTCGAAGAAAAGCTCCTGGCTGTTCAGGCGGGCCGCCGCGTCGTCGAACTTGATCCAACCGATGGCTCAATTATTCGCACGCTAATTGACGCAAATTCGCACGAAGGGCCGGGCACGCTCTATTTCGGAGGGATGACAGTCTTCTCTGTCATCCCCGAGCCCGGCACAGCCTGCCTATTGCTGTGTTGCCTGTCGGCAATCACTATTCGTCCGCTAAGCCGCCAGTGGCTTTAGGCGGGCGTCTCTTCCCGATTCACCGCCGAAAAGATTTCCATCACCTCCGGCACCGAACTTGCGCGTTCCAAGCGGTCGCGGCTGTCGCTGTTGCCGGCGAGGCTCGCGAGCTGGCTTAGTAGCACAACTTGCACTTCCGGCTGGTCTTCAGGTGTCACCAACAGGAATACCAGCCGCACGATCTCGTCGGACTGCGGGTTGAACAGCACACCTTCCTGCGAACGGCCAAACACCACCACCGGCCTTGCCAAGCCCGGTACGCGGGCATGAGGAATGGCGACCCCGCAGCCGAGGCAGGTGGGCAGTTCACGTTCACGTTCGAGCGCTAAGTGGGTCACATCGGTCCCCAGCGGCAGCGACCCGTGAACGATGTTCGCCGCGAGTTCGCCGATCACTTGTTGGGGTGTGCTGCCATGCAGGCTCATCACGATACCGCCGGCCATGAGGGCTTCTTGAAGAATGATCCGCGGCTCGCGGGGGTATTCGTCTTCGATACGTCCGACCACTTGCTCCAGAATGTCTTCGATAGTGATCAAACCGACGGGACTGCCGCCATCTTCCACGAGGCTGACGGTTGAATTCTCTCGCTGGAAATGTTCAAGCGCCCGTTCCACATCGGTATTGGCGCTCACGGCCGTAAGCGGTCGCGCGAGGCGTAACCAATCGTGCCCGTCACTTCCCTCGATAACGAGATCTTTAGCCAGCAGGTAGCTCGATACCCGGTTTGTTTCGGCATCGACGATCGGCCACCGCGAAAAGTGATGCTCAGCGACTTGTCGGCGCACGTCATCGATGGTTGCCGTGCTTGAAAGCCGCCGCACGCGGGTCCATGGCACCATAATCGAACGCACAGTTTGCGTTTGCAGGTTGGTGAAGTTTTCGAGACTCAACTGGGTGCGGATGTCGCGTACGGCGTGCTCGACGGATTCCTTGCTCGCCCCCGTGTCAACTAGCACCAAGCGGGCCAGCGCGACCGCGGCTTCACCTTCTTCAAACACGGCCGCAGTCGCACCAGCCTGTTCCAAATGTTCGCGTTCGCGCAAGTAGTGGGCCCTGACCAGAATCCGCAGCTTAGGATTGAGATTACGGGCAATCGAGACAATTGCGGCCCTGCCCGTGGCGGCAGGCAGCGTGAGCACGAGATGGGACGCCCGCTTGGCACCTGCTTGTTCGAGAATCGCCTCGCGGGCAGCATCGCCGAACACTGCCACTCGTCGCTGGCTGTGCAACTCGCTGATCGTGTCCATGTTCATGTCGATGACGACAGTGTCCATCCCCGCATCCCGCAGCAGCTTATCCACGGCTCGGCCCACGGGGCCGTATCCGATGACGATGGCCAATTTGTTTTCACTTTCGTAGCTAGCGATCTGGGCCATCGAAATGTCATTCGCGGCTTGAACACGACGCTCGGCCCGCGCGTTGAGCAATCGCCACAAGCGCGGCTTCGTTCGCAGCCAAGTCTCGATCTTCGGTAGTGACCGGAACAGCATGGGATTGAGCGTAATCGAAAGAATCGCCCCACCCACCAAAATGCTGTGACCTTCATCTGTCATGAGGCCGTAATTACGTGCCAGGTCGGAGAGAATGAACGAGAACTCGCCGATCTGCGCCAAACCCAATGCGACCGTCAGAGCGGTGCGCACTGAATGCCCCAAAACTCCGACAATCAACAAGGCTGCGAGTGGTTTGATGATCAAAATGATCCCCATCGCGGCCAGCATCATGAATGGGTGTCGATAGAGAATCGTAGGATCGAAGATCATGCCAACCGAGACAAAGAAGATCACTGCGAAAGCATCGCGGAGCGGCAGCGCGTCGGCCGCCGCCTGGTGGCTGACGGGCGATTGAGCGACCACCATTCCGGCTAGAAACGCTCCCAACGCCATCGACGCACCGAACAGCACATAGGCACCTGAAGCGATTGCAACAGAGAACACCAGCACCGTAAGAGTAAAAAGTTCCCGCGACCGCAATTGAGCCACACGAACCAAAGCCCAGGGAACAACCTTCGATCCAGCTACCAGGATGACAGCAACCATGGCCGCCAACTTCAGAAGTGCCCACGCGATTGCGACAGCGGGATTAGTAAGCAAACCGGTGGCTGTTTCCCCCCCTTCCGATGTTCCCAACGCCGGAATAAGCACCAACACTATGACCGTGAGAACGTCTTCCACCAACAGCCAGCCGACAGCCACGTGGCCTTGGGGAGTATTGAGCACATCGGCGTCCATTAACACCCGCATGAGCACGACTGTACTGGCCACCGCCATCGCCATGCCTAACACGGCACTCGTGTTGTACGGCATTCCAAACCACGAAAAGACAACCATGCTGACAATGGTGGCGGCGAGGCTCTGCCCGACCGCGCCTGGAATGGCCACCCATTTCACCGCGAGCAAGTCTTCGAGGTGAAAATGCAGACCGACACCAAACATCAATAGAATGACGCCAACTTCCGCCAACTGGTGGGCGATCTCGATGTCTGCGACGAACCCCGGAGTGTGCGAGCCAACTAGCACGCCAGCCAGCAGATAGCCAACGATGGGGGAGAATCGCAGTTTCTGCGTCAAGAGTCCTAGAACCCAAGCCGCTGTAAAGCCAATCGCCAACGTACTGATCAGAGGATATTCATGCATGACAGAAGTGAGGTCAGAGGGCGGCAGGCTTGCGAACTGGTATCGCCCCAAACCTAACGCAGATCGCCAGTCGGTTCTACCCCGATCTCGTACAGCGTTCTCAATTACAGCAAATAGTCAACTGCAGATGGCAAGTTGGCTTTCAATCACAGTCCTCTATAATCGGACATACATTTGCCGCCCGATTACCGAATACTGGAACCAATATGACGACTGAACGACCAGCGACACTTGCCGAGCTCCGTGCGAGCGGCTGGCAATCGAAATCTGTCAAACAGGAAGTGCACGATAACTTCTTGGAGCGACTGCAAGCCGGCGTGGAACTTTATCCGGGAATT
>JADLDX010000779.1 GCA_020846515.1 Pirellulaceae bacterium | reverse complement strand
CTGCGATCGCGCGCACGCGTCCGTTAATGCTCACCAGCAACGGACTCTGGCCCGCCGCCACGATTTGGTCCAGCCTTGCGTCGTTGGTCTGATCGATGACACAGTCATGAGCGAGCAGCAGTTGGCGATTGCCGACGATGACCTGATGTCCGTTCACTTGGGCCGATACGCCGCTGCCCATGTGGTTGGTAACATCGTCCAGTCTCAGAACTGCGTCGCGATCATCTGACGGAACGCTGGACTGAAAATATTCCCGAACCGCCTGCGCGACCGGGTGCTGATTATCGGCTTCTGCGGCGGCGGCCATCGCCAGCGCCTGGGCATCGCCATCCCACTGTTGAATCGATAGTTTGCCAAAGGTGAGAGTGCCTGTCTTGTCGAGCACCAAAACGCCGGGTGCCGACAGGCGTTGCAAGGGGCCACCGCCTTTGATCAAAACGCCGCGACGCGCTGCGCGCCCCAGTGCTACGGCCACGGCTAATGGAGTGGCTAAGCCTAAGGCACATGGGCAGGCGACGATCAGGACTGCGATCACTCGCTCGCTCCAAACATCGCCATCGATAAACCACCAAGTCAAACCGACGACTACCGACAAGGCCAGGACCACCGTGACGAAGACGCCGCTGATACGATCGGCCCATTGCACGATCGGTGTCTTGTGAATTCCAGCGCGCTCGATCGAATTGAGTAGGTGCCCCAAACGCGTTTCAGCACCCACCTTATCCGCTTTGATGCGCAGTGTACAACTACGATTAAGGGTACCGGCGGTGACGGCCTGGCCGATTTCGACAGTTTGCGGTAGCGATTCGCCAGTCAGTAGCGAGGCATCGATCTGGCTGGTGCCCATGACGACGACACCATCGACGGGCAGTGTTTGTCCAGAGCGGACTTCGACGGTGTCACCGACCTGAATTTCTTCGATGGGCACGACCTCCACCAAACCATCGCGCACACGTGTGGCAGTGCCCGGCGTCAACTGCTGCAGTAGATCGACCGCTTCGCACGCCGAGCGTTGTTGCCAGGCTTGCAAGGCGCGACCGATCAATAGCAGAAAGACCAACATCGACAGTGAGTCGTAATAGAGTTCGCCATGGCCTGCCAATGTATTCCAGACCCCGCTGGCTGCACCTACGCCTAGTCCCAAGGCGACGGGTAAGTCCATGTGGGGTGTGCGTGTGCGGATGGCATACCAGGCACCGCGAAAAAAGACCGAGCCTGGCCCAAGTAACGACACCAAGCCGACGGCTGTACAAGCAAACCGCAGCAACTGGAGATGTTCAGCAGCCATCCCAGTCCACTGCCCCAGATAGATAGCCAGCGCAATCATCATGACGTTGCCCGAACAAGCGCCAGCGATGGCGATTTGAATCAGTTGCTGACGGACGAGCCGCTTCTGCTCGACGGCGCGTCGTGAACTGACCAAGGGTACTGCGCGGTACCCTAACCTGGCGATCTGTCGAGCGATCTCGGAGAGTTTGCGTTGATCCGCCTGCCATACCAGTTCTATGGTTGATTTGGCCAGATTCACGCGGGCATCAATGACGCCAGGTAAAATGGTCGGCAAACGTTCCAGTAACCAAACACAGGCCGCGCAGTGAATGCCATGCAATCGCAAGGTCGTTTGCATGCGACCACCAGGCAGCGATTGAGTATGCAGTTCGGTAAACCGGGGTGCATCCAGGTCAACAAAGCTGTGCGTAGCCAGTTCAGGGTCGATCGCCTGCTCTGGCTTGTCGCTAAAACGTTGTCGCAGTTCGTAATACTCTTCCAAGCCCTCGCCCGCGATCAAACTGTAGGCTGCATGACAACCGCTGCAACAAAACCTCGCATCGGTTTCGTGTGTTTCGCCCATGGCAGGTCCAGCGACCGGTAGACCACAGTGCAAACAACTCGACGTTGCTTTGGAAACGAATGAATTGGTAATCGGGGGAACAATCGTGGCGGACATTGCCAACAGAGCCTTTCGCTCGACTACTCAGAGGCGTTGGTAGATGGGGCAGGCGAACTAGTGGTAGCTGGCGGGACGGTAGATTTAGTGATTTCAGTTTTAGGCAACTCTTGCGATGCGCTGGCCGCTGGTTTCGCTACTCCTTCACCGGGTGTTGGGCTGGTGCCGTTTGCCAAAGCGGCTTCGCGCTCAATGCAGCAAGGCAGTTTCGCATGATCGATGGCCAGGACTTGACTGGTCAGCTTGGCTCTTGAGCTGATGGATGGACTGGTGGATTGGCTGGTCGCTTGACTGGCTGATGGGTTCGCGTTGGCGAGTTGGCCATGTACGGTAGAGTGCGAAGCTGCGCCAGCGGCTGTTGGGTTATGGGCAGTGTCGCTCAGCTGTGACGAGCCAGAGGTCGATGAGTTGGCGGCAGCGGCTGTCATCATCGGTTCCAAGTCGATCTGGGAACGTTCAAGCAGTGTGACGGCGCCGACGATGGTGACCAATACGGCGGAGCACCAAGGCACGATGGTTCGAAAGCGACCGATCAGCAGCGTCATGCTCAGTGCCATCCCGGCCAACGCAGGAATCGCGCCCAACGCAAACACGGCCATCACCAGCGCGCCCTCGAGCGGACGAGCTGTGCCGGCCGCTACGATCAAAAACGCAAACAACCAACCGCACGGCAAGATGGCGGTCAATAAGCCAATCGAAGCCGCCCGAGCAAGTGGCGGCTGGCGACGAGCCCATGCATGACCGCTGGCCAATCGCCGCTGCAGCCATTTGGGCAATAACGCGGCATGAGCCGTACCGCTGGCCAAACGCACAATGCCTAGCAGACCGATCACCAGCATGCTGCCACCGGCCAGACTGGCAGCCAGGCGTTGCAGGCCGAGCCATGAACCGGTGTGCTGAATGCCCGCGCCCAATAGTCCCACGATCGCGCCGGCCAGTGCGTAGGCCACGATGCGGCTGCCATGATACGCGACTACGGCCCCCACATGCACGCTGCGCTGATGCCGGTGCTGCGGTGATACGCTACTACTGGCCAGCAAGGCCAGTGGGCCGCACATGCCCACGCAATGCAAGGAACCAAATAGGCTGGCGACAAAGACAGTACCGATCAGTGGTAGCATTGTATGCCAATCATGCATTGAAAGCCGAATCCATATGTCCCGAGGCTGGTCTGTGGTAGTCGCCTACCGGGAACAGTCCAGTCGGCCACTATCTG
>JADLDX010000778.1 GCA_020846515.1 Pirellulaceae bacterium | reverse complement strand
GCTCCTTGATTTTGCTGTCCAGCGATCGCTGCGTACGATGCGATGACCATGCACCACCGGCGCCACATCTCAAGTACAAACAACTTCATCTTGCCTGGTAACGCAATCTATACATGAGTGACTTTCGTTTTTTACATGCTGCCGATATCCACCTGGATAGTCCGCTGGACCATTTGCGCAGTCTGGATGAAGCCACGGCGCGACTGGTTATGCTGGCCTCGCGTCGCGCGGTGGAGAACATCGTGTCGACGGCGATCAAGCAACAGGTCGCGGCGCTGATCATAGCCGGCGATCTGTTCGACGGTCCGGTCCGCGATGCATCGGCCGCTTTGTGGGTCGACAGCCAGTTTCGCAAGCTGGCCAGCGTCGGCATTGCCGTCGTTCTGATTCGCGGAAATCATGACGCGCTCAGCAATGCATCGCGCAGCGTTAAGTGGTCGACAGGTGTCATCGAGTTAGGCGCGGAAAAAGCGACAACCCATATCGTTGATGCGTGCGGGCTGGCCATTCATGGCCAAAGCTTTGGTGCCCGAGCCGTCTATGAAAACATTGCCGCCGCTTACCCCGAGGCAATCAGCGGTTACTTTAATATTGGTATGTTGCACACTTCGCTCAGTGGCTCATCGGGCCATGACACCTACGCACCTACGTCCGTGGATGTCTTGGAAGGCCGCGGTTATGACTACTGGGCCTTGGGACATATTCATCTGCGCACACAAAAGTCACTCAGTTCACGCGCATGGATCGGTTTCAGTGGAAACACGCAAGGCCGACATGTACGCGAGACGGGCGCCAAGGGCTGCCACCTGGTGCATGTACGCGATAAACAAATAACAGCTGTGGAATTTGTGCCCACCGATAGCGTCCGTTGGTTTGAATTGGATGTTGATGTTAGCAACATAGACATGCTGGCCGACCTCAGCGAAATGGTGTGTGGTGCCTGCGAAGGTCTACAAGCGCAGCATGCCGATCGACAACTGGCGGTTCGAGTGCGATTTACGGGCGCCTCGAAACTGCACAGTCATTTGGCCGGTTCTATTGCCCGTGGTCACGTGGCTGATGCCTTGGCCGCCAAACTGCGCGACATTGGTTCACTGTGGCTTGAATCGATCAAAGTGGAAACGCAAGCCGAACGCTCTGCCAGCCCGCGAGGCGATCTGGAGCTACCGCTGGGTACACTGCGCGAAATCGTGGCCGATATCCACGCTGAACCAGCCATGCAGAAACAGTTGCTCAAATCGCTAGACGAATTGGGACGTAAGGCCCGAGGGGCACTTAGTCAAACGGATTGGCCGCTTTGGAGTGAAACCGGACAGTCGGCAGAGTTCACGCGTTTGCTCGGCCAGGCTGAGCAACTCTTGGAAGCTTGGGTTGCAGAGGACGAAACGCCGTGAAGATCGAATCTATTCTTCTCGAAAACTTTGGCATCTACGGCAGCAAACGCTTTCGATTCGATGGACATCCGTTGGTATTGATCTACGGCGCCAACGAATCGGGTAAAACGACCGCCCTGAACGGACTGCGGCAAGCGTTGTTTGGATTCCCACGTCAATCGGCTTACTTGACCGGCAAACCGATGAGCGCTGAGGGAGTGGTGCTATTGTCCGACGGTCGGCGCATAAGATTCAATCGCCAAAAAAAGAATAGCGACGGATTTATAGCCACGATTGATGGCAAGATACCACTGGCAGAAGCGGACTGGCTAAACCTGGCCGGCGGTCTGGATCTAAAGAGTTACCAAAGCCTGTTCGGCTTTTCTCTCGATGAACTTCGCAGCGGTGAAAAGGCCTTGGCACATGCCCCTATCGACGAGGCGCTTTCGTCCAGCGGCTTTGGTGGCCTGGCTCGTTTGCAAAAGGTTCAGCACCGCATCGAAGAATTCTTGAATCAATCGCTCAAACGCGCTGGCCTAAGCGGATCCATCAATGCCAAACTGTCGGAAATCGAAGAGGCAGAAAGGCACCTCGAGAGCGTACTCACATTGCCGGCAGATGTGGGTGCCTTGCGCACTCGAGTAGCCGATGCGCAGCAATTGGTCCAGCGATACACCGAACAGATGGATGCCCTGCGCAGTCGATTGATTATCTGCCAACGTCAACAGGCCGCATTGCCCAGAGCCATCGAGTATAGACAAGTCCAGCAATCGCTGGCCGAATATGCCATTCCACCGGCCGTGGATGACGAGTTTCGCGTGCAGTGGACTGTCGCCAACAATCGACTGGCCGGCGCGCGAAGCGAATTGGTAACTGAAAATCGACGACTGGAACAGCTGGAACAAGAACTAGCGGGTCTCCCAGTTGTGCAAGAGACGGCTCTGCTCCAGGCCGAAGCCATCTCGCTGGGCAATCAAGCGCGTCAAGTTCCGTTCTGGAGACAACAGGTTACCGATTGCCAACGAGAAATCGCCGAACTGGATCGCGAACTAGGCGACTCGCTGCGCAAGTTGGGCTGGTCGCGTCAGGACCAGCGCTGGCGTTCGATCCAGCTAGATTTGAATCAGCAAGCAGAAATTACCGGCGCTATTCAAACAATCGACAAACTGACCAGCCAACTGGCTCAGTGCCAAACACGCATCGATGTGGCCGAGAAACAGTTGCACATGCATCGACCGCCACAAGCAGCGGATGCCGATAGCGTTCCGCCCCAAGGCGACAACGCTCTCCCAAATCCGTCTTTGTCATGGGATCGCATTGTTGAAATCGAAACGCAACTCCGCGCCCTCAGGCCACTATTCCACAATTGGGAACAGCTCAATCGACAGTTGCAGCAGTTGCGCACCAATCGTCGCGCCGTGCAACTGGCCGACGAACTGCGCGCAATGACAAGCGACTTGTATCGCGAGGCGTCAAGTGTTTCGTCTGGTGAGTTAAATGACATTAACGCAATCAGCATCCCTGATGCCGCGGCATTCATAGAGCTGAGGACCGATTGGCAGGTGCCCACGACCGGCGAAGTGGCGTTGCGTGCACAACGCCTGACAGCGACGGTGACAGAATGCGTTCGTCTGCAAGATCAGTTGGCCGCTCTCAAAGGCCAGCGAGCCGCCTTGGAGTGCGAGATCCAAGCTGTGCAAGCGGGCTCAGGCATAAAGACTCTC
>JADLDX010000777.1 GCA_020846515.1 Pirellulaceae bacterium | reverse complement strand
GACTGATCGAACCACACGGCATCGGCTTGGAATACTCCGCTAACCTTGACCGCAGGTAGTAGATTTTTAGCCGCATCAACTTCATCCAGCCGTTGCTCGAGCTTGCTCAGTCGATCGTTCACCACTGGCGAAGTGGTCGGCAACGGCACAACAGGCACAGCGCTCATCATGGGTGATTGCATCATCCCGGAGTCAAAACCTTGCGACTGGTTAAAACCAGACTGGCTGTAGTTCGAATCTACGTATCCAGGTTGACTGGAACCCGGCGGACTGTAAGCGGGTTGGCTGAAACCCTCTTGGCTGAAACCCTGTTCCACATAGCCGGACACAGCGGGTGGATCCAAGTTTGGCGGGCTAGCATAAATCGAAGGTGTTCGGCCAGGCGGGGGAAGCTGTGGGACCTGTGGAACCTGCAATACCTGGGGTGCTGGTATGGAGTTGAAGTCTTGTGCAGCAAGTCTACCAACGGAGCAGCTAACGAATATCGCCACGCTTAATGCTAGCGATACTTGTATCTTATTGCGACGCATGGTGCACCTTTGACTATGAGCAACTTCGGCCCGATTGCATTCATCGTCACAAGTAGTACATGCGGATTAGTTTTCCTGGATTAACAAAACAGAGCGACATAACCACGTAGGCGAGTCTCTCCGAGACTCGCGGCCATCAGGCGTCGATCATGGGCATCGAATGATTTGCTAGCGAGTCGCCCTGTGGGCGATGGGGAAACCGGGGTTAACGCCCATCAGCTGATATCCGTTAGCCAACAGTCGTTGCTGAACGTCGTTAGCCTGCCGAACACAGTAAACGCTAGCATTGGTTACGACCCGACTTATGATCGACGTCGGCCATCAACGTCGGCCATCAACGTCTCGGAGAGACGCTGCTACGTGAGTTGTTTAGCTATTGAGCAACTCTTCGATGCGTTTGACCGATACGCTTTGGCGCGTGCCCAATTGTTGTGCGAAGACTGAAACTCGCAGTTCTTCGATCAATATGCGGGCGGTGTTGAGCGCGGTCCGTTTGGCTGGTGTGGCGGTTACGGCTTGGGCTTTCAACTCTTCGTAACGACGCATCAGTTTTTCGATGGGCTCGCGTTGCTTGCGATCTTTGGGAATGCCGCCACTGCGCAGCTTTTCCCAGCGCAGACGAGCCGCTTGGAAATAGCGTGGATACTCTTTCAGATCTGACCAGGCAACACGGGCGATAAACTTGTCGGCCGTTAGTTCAGCCAACTGGCCCGCGATGTCGTCGGCAACTTCTTTCCAGGGTCCGGGCGAGGTTTCGACGGCCAAGCGCAGCGCTTGATAATGCTCGGCCAACGCGGGCAACCAAATGGCCACATCCTGAGTCGCAATGGAGATGCGTCGCACGGAATCGGCCATGCGGGCTTCTAATTCGAGCACCTCTGTCAACGGTGGTTGGTTTTCGAGAAACGCGACGCGCGCGATCAAGTCCCGAAGTTGGTCGCGCAGCATCGCAGGCGAAACGAGACGGGCTAGCCAGACACTCACTTTTTCCAAACCAGGTAAATGCGCGACCTGGCCAGTCAACTCACGTCGATACTTAATCGCCAGCAGTCGCAACCAACCACCCTGCGTCAAACGATCAGCATCTTCGCGATTGTCGACAACTCTCAGTATCACTGCGTCACCCGCGTCGACGATCGCTGGATAGGCGGCGATTTTCACACCGCCACGCAGGATGACAATCGATTCAGGAATCTGTTGGATATCCAGCGAGGTCACGCGACGGTCGTTCCAGGGAGCAGGGATAGGCGACGACGAACCTGGCTCGTTCGACTTGGCCGCCAAGGCCGATTTCAGCGTGGGCGTCTCTTCGACCAACTTGGCCTGCAATTGTTGAATGTCGCGACCACTTTCGATCACCTTGCCTGCATCATCGACAACGTTAATACGAAATCGCAAATGCTCTGGCAACTTTTGCCAATCAAAGTCTGACGGCGTGATCGGTTCGCCCGCATAGCGACTCATCAATTGACAAACCGCTGAACTAAAGGGCTGATCTCGTGGTGTCTCCTTCAGTTCATCGGCCAGTTTGCGCGCGACATCGGGCGCAGGTACAAAATTACGGCGCAGCTGTTTCGGCAATGAACGAATCATGTGCAGCAGCTTGTCTTCCAGCAAGCCAGGCACAAGCCAGCCGAAGGCTTCTTCGCTGACCTGACGCAGTGCCACCTTCGGTAGTGTGACGGTCACCCCATCGCCTGGATCACCAGGATGAAAACGATAAGCCAAGGGCAACCTGGTAGGTCCGACCTGCAACTGGCTTGGAAAATGTTCGGCAGGCGGTGACTGTAGCGAGCGACCCAAAATATCGTCAGGCGTAAAGAACATAGATTTTTCCGCGGTTGATCCGGCGTGACCATTCACCCACTTGCGCAGGCCAGGCAGATCAACGATTTCATCTGGCAATCGCTGGGCATACAATTGCTCGAGTGCATAGGGATCGACCAACAAGTCGCGTCGTCTCGAACGTTCAGCCAGGGCTTGCAGATCGGCCAAAACCTTCTGGTTGTTCAATAAGAACTTTTCACGACACTGCGACTCGCCTTGCACCAGCGCGTGCGTGATCAACAGATTGCGAGCCAGGCTGGGATCGATCGGTGCCAACATCGTTTGTCGTCGCTCTACGATCGGCAAACCGTATAAAGTACTGCGCCGATAGACCATGGCGGCTTGTGATTTCGTGCTCCAGTGCGGATCTGAGTAGCTATGTTTTAGTAGCGGAGCCGCGATCTTCTCCACCCAAGCTACATCGATCTCAGCCGCCGTTCGCCCATAGCGACGCGTCGTCTCGAGCACTTCAGCCACCATGATCCATTTAGGCGTGCGTTGAAAAAGACCAGAGCCAGGCCACAGGGCGAAGTACGAGTTACTGACACCTTGATACTGGCGGTTGTCGCCCAAAGTCCCCACGCCGCTGAGTAGTCCGGTTAAAAGCGATTGATGAATCGATTCATAGCCGGTAGGTCGATCCTTGGCAGAGACTTTCCGCGTTATGTCTCTGGAGGTAGCCGCTTGTGCGCCGTGCTTGCGTGAATTCGAGCGACCAGCGCGTGAACCGCCACCAGAGTTGTCACGGCCTGCGTTGTCACGAACAGAGTTACTGTTGGCCAAATCGTGGCTTGATTGCGAATCGCTTTTATCTACGTTTTCAAACTCCAGGTTGGGTAAAGTAATATGGGCGGCACCTACCTTGAGACCAGCTGAGTGCAACATCTCTTTCAGTTGGCGCACGATGTCAGCCCATTCACGAAAGCGTTGCAGCGACAGGAACTTTTGCTCAAGGGCTTTACCAAGGCGTGAACGGCTGAGCGAACTGCGCAGACGTTCGTAAAAATGCCACAAGCGGAGCAGGCTCAGAAAATCGCTGTGGGGATCGCGAAACTCTTGATGAGCCGCATCGGCATCGGATTGTTGTCCAGCCGGGCGCAAACGCACATCCTGCGATTCCAGCGCGGCGGCGATCACCAACACATCACCCAGCACATTATGTTCGTGCGCGGCCAGCAGCATACGACCTACGCGAGGATCACATGGCAGTTTGCCCAATTGATGACCAATGGCGGTCAGCGATAGGCGATCATCCAAGGCACCTATTTCCAGCAACGTCCGTTGACCATCACGCACGGCTTCTGGCGAAGGTGGATCCAGCAATGGTAGTTCCAGCAGGGCGCCTAGTCGCAGGGTGGCGCACTGCAGAATTACAGCGGCCAAATCGCTGCGGCGAATTTCGGGCGTGGTGTAACGGGTGCGCGATGCATAGTCGGCTTGGCTGTACAACCGAATGCAGACGCCCGGTCCCAGACGACCGCAGCGACCTGCGCGCTGATCGGCTGAGGCTTGTGATATGGCTTCGATAGGCAAACGCTGCACCCGTTGCCGCGGTGCATAGCGACTGATACGGGCCGTGCCTGTATCGACCACAAAGTGAATGCCAGGTACCGTTAGCGAGGACTCGGCCACGTTGGTTGCCAGGACGATGCGTCGCTGGGAGTGCGATTGAAAAATTCGGTTCTGTTCCGCTTCGCTCAGCCTGGCATACAGGGGCAGAATATCGACATGCGATAAACGACCTTGCATGGTAAACCAGCCGCGTAGATATTTGGCGGCCAAACGTATGTCACGCTCGGTGGGCAAAAACACTAACACATCCCCCTGCCCTGTTCCGCACACTTCATCGACGGCCTGTGCCAATGCGGTTAGCGGTGTCCCGTCGGTAGGCGATAAGGGCACAGGCCCATCGGTATCGTCGTGCAATTGATCGACATCACGGTACCGTACCTCTACTGGATAAGTACGTCCTTGGACTTCGACGATCGGAGCTGGTCCAAGGTCATCCGCAAAGTGATCTGCAAACTTCTGTGGATCGATCGTGGCCGAAGTAATGATCAATTTCAAATCGGGCCGGCGCACAATCAATTGCTTCAAGTACGCCAAGAGAAAATCGATGTTCAGCGAGCGTTCATGCGCTTCGTCGATGATGATCGCTTCGTATTGGTCCAGAAAGCGATCGGATTGTGTCTCGGCCAACAACACACCATCGGTCATCAACTTGATCAAGGTTGTAGGTGTTGTCTTGTCGTTGAATCGAATCTTGTAGCCGACGCGATCGCCAATGCGCGAGCCAAGTTCTTCGGCCACGCGCGCCGCGACAGCTCGCGCGGCCAAGCGACGCGGCTGTGTATGACCGATGATGCCCCGTCGACCCAAGCCAGCTTGTAAACAGATCTTGGGCAGTTGAGTACTCTTACCCGACCCTGTTTCCCCACATAACACCAAGGTCTGTCGCGTGCTGATCAACTGAGCGATCTCGTCGCGCCGAGCCGTAATGGGTAGCTCCGGATCAAAGCTCATCGGTCCAATGGCTGCGCCGCGATCGAGCACCAGTTGCCGCGACTGCGCCACTTGCTCCAGCCAACGTTGCCACGGTAAGTTCGCTGACTCGTTCGCTGACTCGTTCGCTGACTCGTTCGTTGGCTCTTCGACTGGCTTGTTAGCTCGATTAGGAGCCTGATGTTTAGCTTGATTGCGGGGCGTCTGGCCGCGCAGGCGCTGCCACTGCGAGCGCAAGCGATGGCGATCACGCTGCATGACCGATTCCAGCAGCCTGGCAAGTTGCTCGGGATGCCTGGGTATTTCGTCTTCGGAAAAAGCAGGCAGATTTTCAGGCCGGGAGGACATGCGTAACAAGTTCGATTGTGAAGTGAGTCAAATGTCGCTTAAGCTGCTGCATACGTAATGCCAAGCGTAACAGGCCAGGCAGATCTTGGGGATGGGTCAGCAATTGCCCGCACAGCCTTGACCAGCGGGCTTGCTGAATAAGGCTCGGCAAAGCCAGCATCCATGGCTGAAGCGTTTGATCGGCGGCATCGCTGACCACGCGACCGCCCACCCAAGGCACATTATGATCCACGCAGGCTTGGGCAACAGCGTGCGTTTCCATATCGCACAAATCCGCCTGGGTCTGTTGCCAAAGACGGCGTTTGGAATCAGCCGACCAGGCAACCTGGTTTAAAGTCACCAAGGTTCCGACACTCACCGACGCAATCAGGTTCGAATCTAGCCGATCTAAACTGGGCGTTAGCCAGACATCAGTAGCCGCACTCTGAGGCGATAAGGTTGGTGACTGTGCTGACGACGCAATAGGTGACTCAATAGGTGACTCAGTGGGTGACTGAGGTGATTGTGGAGGGGCTGACTGAGCATGGGTCGCT